>JAUWSG010000044.1 GCA_030610155.1 Gammaproteobacteria bacterium | reverse complement strand
GGTACGAACATAGCCAAGATTAGCGGTTACCCTCGAAAGCAAATGGGTTTCGATACACTAATGAATATTGGCGGTACCATTAAATTGGTAGGAGGGGAGACTTTGTACATCAATCCAATGGTCGTGGTGCGACAGTCTCGCGTAGCTGGAATCGTATTTTTGCTTCCTTTGTTTTTGAAAAAGATAATGTGGTGCTTGGGTTTAAACCCTGGTTTCGGATTCCTGAAGATGAAGAAGATGATGATAATCCGGATATAGAAGATTTTATGGGGAATTTCGAATTCACCGGTGTTTATAAGCAAGGTCGGCATACATTTAGCGCACTGTTACGTAATAACCTGGAAAGTAATGATAACCGGGGTGCATACCAGGTTGACTGGGTGTTTCCACTGACCCGATACTTGAAAGGTTATGTGCAATATTTTAATGGTTACGGTGAGAGTCTGATTGACTACAATTATCACCAGGAAAGCATCGGCATCGGCTTCGCACTCACAGGCTGGTTATAAGGCAGTCATGCAAAAAATGTGATGAACAGATTCATCCTGACCCCGCTTATTAGTTATCGGTATTTTTATCTAATTTTATTTACCCCAACCCAGCGCATTTCACCTTTATGTTCTTTTGCGGCGTGTGACGTCGCCTCAGCTTGTGCGTCTTTTTCTATCATATAACACTGACCGGTCCATCCTGCCAGACCATGCAGACTACTGGTACAGACGGCATAGTAGGGTTTGTCCTTCGGGCAAGTGGAGGCTTCGGGGTGATTGCCGAGGGCGAAGGTATTTACAGGCAATATTAATAAATATAAAACTACCTGAATGATCTGAATGATTTTTTTATGCGTCATTATCCGGGCTTGAGTACAGGCATCAGCTTATCTACCATTCACGACTTGATCAGAGGTGCCTTAAATGTGCAGGTGTTTTAGCATGGGTTCGGGGCTGCTTGTGCGCCATACCTCATCGAACTTCCTGACCAGGATGCGTGCATCCCCGCTGGCCTGGAAATTAAGTTTTGCTTCATAGCGGCCAGCTAATTTACGATAAAGCAAAGCGGTCTCATCCACCGCAATATAACCATAAGTTAAATCATGGAAGTCTTCATGTACTTTCCTGATTTGTATTTTGCTGCTCACTCGCCGTGAGACTTCGATAATCCGGTGTCCATTTTTTATAATGGGCTGCGTGTCCTTGATAAGAATCTGCACCTTGGTATGCCGGCTGCGTATTGCTAGCTGAGTAACGGCATCAAGAAAGCCACTATTGTCATAGATTGAGTTATCTAACTTGTGAGAAAAAATATGGATAGTTTTTTTCGCCTGTTGCGCAAGCACGCTGGTGGCAACACGGTTTTCTTCGCGCGTACTCAGGGTGAATTCCTGATTGGTTTCCCCGATCAAATGCTTTTCAAAATCAAACGTCATATCTGCAGCCTTTTTTTTATTTGTTAGTCAATGATAGAAGGCCGGGGAACATTTGTCATAACAATCGTAATTATAACATTGTATTTAATGTGGGTTAAGATTTAGGCAATAAAAAACCGGACTGCACGGGATGGGATTGTGCAGTCCGGTATAAAAGAGGATTGCTAAATGACAATGCACATGGGGAAGTGGGAGGGAGCAACGCCATAAGTGCAATCCTTGATATCTTATATACCGAGTTTATGATGGCCATTCTGCCAACTGCGTCACAAAAATTAGCTACTGAGAGCAGGGTGAAAAATTAACCTTTAAATATCATTGGCTTGCGATTCAGCATTTCCGGTGTAATTTTGAGGTTCAAGCTGTTTCAAGCGGCTTTTTACCTCTTTCGGCAATTCAAGCTGATCGATGAAGCGATGCATGGCCGCTTGATTGACGCGTTGGCCGCGTGTTAATTCCTTGAGTTTCTCATAGGGTTTTTCAATACCATAGCGCCGCATCACGGTCTGGATGGGTTCTGCGAGCACTTCCCAGTTCAGATCCAGGTCGGCCGCCAGCTTTACCGGGTCTATGTCCAGTTTACTAATGCCTTTGAGTGTAGATTGATAGGCAATGACGGAATGTGCGATACCGACGCCGATATTACGCAATACCGTCGAGTCGGTGAGGTCACGTTGCCAGCGCGAAATGGGTAACTTGGTACTTAAAAAAGCAAACAGCGCATTGGCCAGACCAAGGTTGCCTTCCGCGTTTTCAAAATCAATTGGATTGACCTTATGAGGCATCGTCGAGGAGCCGACTTCACCTGCAATGGTTTTTTGTTTGAAATAACCGATGGAAATGTAACCCCAGATATCACGATTAAAATCCAGCAGGATTGTGTTAAATCGTGTCATCGCATGAAACAGTTCGGCGATGAAATCATGCGGTTCTATTTGTGTGGTGTACGGGTTCCAGCTCAGACCCAGTGTGGTCACGAAATCCCTGGCCACCGCGGGCCAGTCAACTTCAGGGTAACTTACAATGTGTGCATTGTAATTACCAACAGCGCCGTTTATTTTTCCCTGAAACTGTATGCCAGCAATTTGCTGGCGTTGCGCTTTAAGCCGGTGGACGACGTTTGCCAGTTCTTTGCCTACTGTGGTGGGTGAGGCAGTCTGGCCGTGGGTGCGGGACAACATGGCTTGTCCGGCATGTTGATGGGCCAACTTTGTTATTTCATTAATGACATCATCCAGCGAGGTCAGGACAACCTGAGACACGGATTCGCGTAGCATGAGTGCATAGGCGAGATTGTTTATGTCTTCCGAGGTGCAGGCAAAATGTATAAATTCATTGACCTTGTTCAGTTCTTCATTGCCGGCAATTTTTTCCTTGAGAAAATATTCGACCGCTTTGACGTCATGGTTGGTGGTGCGCTCGATATTTTTGACCCTATGGGCGTCTTCAAGATCAAATTTGTCGGCAATATTGTCCAGGATCTGGTTTGCATGATCACTGAATGTCGGTACTTCCTTGATTGCAGGGTGCCTGGCCAGCATTTGTAACCAGCGTACTTCCACCAGCACCCGGTGTTTGATTAAACCAAATTCGCTGAATATCGGCCTTAGATCACTGGTTTTACCCGCATATCGGCCATCGATGGGGGAGGTGGCGGTCAGTGTGTTTAAATCCATATTTATTCCAAGTTTACTCAAAGAAGGCGCGCATTATCGCACAAAATGACCCAATAGGTATTTTTCACTCACAATAGCGCCTTAAATACGCTATCCTAGCCGCTTTGTTGTTATCAATAGATTCATAATCTTAGGGGCAGCTCTTAAAATTTAATCAAGCCAGACTGAAGGTATTGATTGAATTTTAACAAGTGTCCCTTGTAGTAGCACGACTGAGCAAAGAGGAATAATACACGCATGCTTAATAAGTACAAAAAGCATATTGAAGAACGTGCGGCACAAGGTTTACCCCCCTTGCCGCTGAATGCTGAACAAACGGCGGCCTTGGTGGATAGTTTGAAAAGTGCCTCCGATAGTGAAGGTCTCTTTCTTCTGGACTTGTTAAGTCAGAATGTCCCGCCCGGTGTTGATCAGGCCGCTTATGTTAAAGCCGGGTTTTTGTCTGCTGTCGCGAAAGGGGATCAGTCCTGTGCTGTATTGGACAGAAAACAGGCCGCTCAATTGCTGGCCACCATGTTAGGCGGGTATAACGTCCAGTCCCTGATTGATTTACTCGATGATGATGAAATTGCCCCCGTTGCGGCAGAAGGCCTGTCTGACACTATTTTGATTTTCGATGCCTTTCACGATGTTTTAAAAAAATCAGCAAATAACAAATGGGCAAAACAGGTTATCGATTCCTGGGCCAATGCTGAGTGGTTTACTCAGCGCGATGCATTGGCAGATGAAATTACCGCGTGCGTGTTCAAGGTGCCTGGTGAGATCAACACGGATGACTTGTCGCCTGCCTCGGAAGCCTGGAGCCGACCGGATATTCCCTTGCATGCTGAATCGATGTTGGTCAGCAAGATGCCGGAGGGCCTGAAGAAAATTGTAGAGCTCAAGCAAAAGGGTTACCCGTTGGCCTTTGTCGGTGATGTAGTCGGCACGGGTTCATCAAGAAAATCTGCTATCAACTCTGTGTTATGGCATACCGGTTCAGAAATTCCGTTTGTGCCGAATAAAAAACAGGGCGGCATTATTATCGGTGGAAAAATTGCCCCGATCTTTTATAACACGGCAGAAGATTCTGGTGCCTTACCGATCGAGTGTGATGTCAGCAAACTTAATAGCGGTGACATTATTAAAATAAGGCCCTACGACGGGGTCGTTACTGATGAACAAGGCAATACCCTGGCAGAATTTGAAATGCGTCCCTTTACCTTGTCCGATGAGGTACGTGCAGGCGGCAGAATCCCGCTTATTATTGGACGCGGATTGACGGATAAAACCCGTGAAGCACTTTCTCTGCCGCCTTCGGATGTTTTTTTACGACCTGAGTCGACTTCCGACAGTAGCTCTGATAGGAAAAACAAGGGATTTACATTAGCACAGAAAATGGTGGGCAAGGCCTGTGGAGTGGAAGGGATCAGGCCGGGTGTTTATTGCGAACCACGCATGACAACCGTGGGTTCACAAGATACGACCGGCGCCATGACACGCGATGAGCTTAAAGAGCTGGCTTGCCTGGGGTTTTCTGCGGACCTGGTGATGCAGAGTTTTTGTCATACCGCCGCGTATCCAAAACCGATTGATGTCCAGTTGCAACATGATTTACCTGAGTTTATCCAAACACGCGGTGGTGTGTCATTGCGACCCGGCGATGGCATTATTCATTCATGGCTCAATCGCATGTTATTGCCTGATACAGTGGGCACTGGCGGGGATTCACATACCCGGTTTCCAATTGGCATCAGCTTTCCGGCCGGTTCAGGCCTGGTGGCATTTGGCGCCGCCATGGGCGTGATGCCGCTGGATATGCCGGAGTCTGTGCTGGTGAGGTTCAAAGGTGAGATACAGCCCGGCATCACCTTGCGCGACCTGGTGAATGCCATTGCGTATGTCGCGATACAACAGGGCGAGTTGACGATTGCCAAACAGGGCAAGAAAAATGTTTATTCCGGGCGCATTCTGGAAATAGAAGGTTTGCCGGATCTTAAGGTTGAACAAGCATTTGAACTGGCCGATGCCTCGGCGGAACGTTCGGCCAATGGCTGTACCGTTAAACTGAATAAAGAACCTATTATCGAATATCTGAAATCCAACATCACCTTGTTAAAGTGGATGATCACCGATGGATATGGTGAGAAAAGGACATTGCAACGTCGAATAGATGCGATGCAGGTATGGATCGATAATCCGACTTTATTGGAGCCGGACAAGGATGCCGAATACGCCGCGGTAATAGAAGTTGACTTGAACCAGATCAAGGAACCCTTGCTGGCATGCCCTAATGATCCGGATGATATCAAACCGTTGTCGGAAATCGCCGGTGAAAAAATTGATGAAGTATTTATCGGTTCCTGTATGACAAATATTGGTCACTATCGTGCCGCTGGTAAGATTCTGGATGAAGCAGGCCGGGTACCGACCACTTTATGGATTGCACCGCCGACAAAAATGGATAAACACCAGTTGACTGAGGAAGGTTATTATTCGATCTTCGGACGGGTGGGCGCAAGAATTGAAGTACCGGGTTGCTCCTTATGTATGGGTAACCAGGCGCGCGTGGCTGACAACGCCACGGTGGTGTCGACCTCAACCCGAAATTTTCCTAACAGACTTGGAAAGGGCGCAAAGGTTTATCTATCGTCTGCAGAACTTGCCGCTATTACGGCGAAGTTGGGTTACTTGCCAAGTGTGCATGAATATAATGAACACATAAAAACAATCGAGCCCATGGCAGCCGATATTTATCGTTATCTGAATTTTCATGAAATAAAAGAATACAAAGACGCGGTAGAGACGGGTACTGCAGTGAACTTCCTGCGCTAGTTGAATGAACCGCAAAGACGCAAAGGATAATTAAATTTAGAAAAGAATAAAGAAGTTAAGGGTTCGTGATTCACCGAAATTGTGAGTCTTGGTTGTTTAGCAATCCATCCTTAAATTTTTTAATACCAGGAAGGGTTTCTTTGCGTTCTTCGCGTCTTTGCGGTGAAACGATTTTGATCTCAATGCCGAAGATCGTTCAACAGTCTTTTCGCTTCATTCAGGAAGGCCTTTCGTTTGAATAACACCTGCCAGCGCGAGCCGGCACATTGGCGCCATAAAACAGCAGAACGAATCCCGGCAAAAAGCAGCGCCCGAACCTTGTTGGCGTTTTCAGGGGTATGCAGAAATCCATGGTCGCCCGATACCAGGATTTGCGGTTTGATAGTGCTGAGAGTATTTTTATAAGTGTCAGCAAGATTGGCCAGTACATTTTCATGTGTCACATGAAAATATTCCGATTGTGATTTGGCCTCAGTTATACCTTTGGTAATTTGCTCCAACATTGCCGGGTTTTTGTTCAGTTTATTTTCCAGATGCAGGATGCCAAGCACATAGCGTGTGACTTGCATATTAACGTCTTTTTTGTTCCCACCCAGTTGCCTGACCAGGATAGACAAACCGGTCGCCACGCCTTCAATACTGCCAAAAACATCAACAACCGCATCAACATCAAGTTTCAATATACTGCCAATACTGGATTCCAGTGCCGAAGTGTCATACAGGCCTTTGGTCGCAATCTGGTCAACAAGATGGGCCACCTGGAAAATTCCGGCGAGGGCAATGGTGCGGTCAGTGATTGATTTGCTCATATTTACAGGAAAACAGATTATTTCAGGATTATACCGCCGCCCAGACATTCTTCATCATTGTAAAATACAATGGACTGTCCTGGCGTGATTGCACGTTGAGGTGTTTCAAAGCTGACTTTAATTTCATCCTTGTTTATTTCCTCGATTGTACATGGTTGATCGGCCTGTCGATAGCGTGTTTTGGCAGTACAGTGAAAAGGTGTCTCGGGCGCCTTGCCGGAAATCCAGTGCAACTGGTTTGCTGTCAGCTTATCAGAAAGAAGCAGCGGGTGGTCATGTCCCTGAGCGATTATCAAGGTGTTCGTTTTAAGATCTTTTTTAGCGACATACCAGGGTTCGCCGCTATTGTGGCCCAGTTTGAGTTTCCGTCCGCCAATTTCCAGCCCCTTACGCTGGCCGATAGTGTAAAACGACAGACCTTCATGCTGTCCTACCAGTTCATTGTCCGCTGTTCTGATTTCGCCGGGCTGTTTGTTGATAAAACGTTGTAAAAAAGTTTTGAATTTACGTTCGCCAATAAAACAAATGCCGGTACTGTCTTTTTTATCGTGCGTGACCAGCTTCAGTTTGCGCGCAATTTCCCTGACAGTATCTTTAGTCAGTTCGCCAAGCGGGAACACGGTGCGCGCAAGTTTGGCCTGATCCAGAGTATAAAGAAAATAAGTCTGGTCCTTATTTTTGTCCACCGCTTTAAAAAGGTGATAGCGATTTTTCAGATATTTAACCTGTGCATAATGGCCGGTTGCAATCGCATCGGCCCCGGTACTGATGGCGTGTTCAAGGAAGACATTAAATTTTATTTCCTTGTTACAGAGGATGTCCGGGTTCGGTGTGCGGCCGGCACGAAATTCGGATAAACAATCTTCAAAAACGTTATCCCAGTATTCAGCGGAAAAATTTCGTTCACATAAGGGAATGGCCAGCTGCTCGGAGACGGACCTGGCATCACTGTAATCTTCAGCAGCATTACAATGTCCATCCTGGTCATCTTCCTCCCAGTTTTTCATGAACAAGGCTTCAATGTCATGGCCTTGTTGTTTCAAAAGATATGCGGCAATAGATGAATCCACACCACCGGAAAGGCCAACCACGATACGTTTTGGGGTATCTGGAGCACTCTGATGGTGTTTGGAGGCCGGGTTGTTCACTGGAAAATTGTTCACGATTAAGATGGTATCGGGTGGCTGAATAAATATTGGGCTAATTGTACATGAACATGAATTGTTTATGTGATGAATTAAACGACATTACTCTAGGAGGTCAATCCACCAATGTTTCACCGCAAAGGCGCAAAGGACGCAAAGTTTTTTTATTATTAAATCTTTGCGTCCTTTGCGCCTTTGCGGTGAATAATTGTTCTGGCCAGTCTCAACCTGGCACCAGATCGTGAATTAGCGCGAGAGGGTAGCGGGTGCCTGCCAGATAGTCGTCGATACATTGCAATACCATCGCACTGCGCAATGGTATGTCCTGTTTTAATAGCGCCTCACGGGTAAGCCAGATAGTCTTGATAATACCGCTATCGAGTTTTGCAGCAGGGTCATGCTCAACGGTGTGACCGCAATAAGCCACGCGTAGATAAGTGTCGTGATTTTCAGGATGCTGCCAGCGATAGATGCCGGTAATCGACTCCGGCTTAAACAGGTAGGCGGTTTCTTCCCGGGTTTCTCTGATAACCGCATTGACCAGGCTTTCGCCTTCATCCAGGTGCCCGGCGGGTTGGTTGATCACGATGTTGCCGGCGACATTTTCCTCGATCAGCAGGAAACGGCCATTTTCCTCTATGATCGCTGCGACAGTGACGTGTGGTTTCCAGATCATGGTAGAAAATCTAACATATTCAGTGGGTTTGTCCATTTTTTCAGAGTTATTTCTAAGCTTGGGGAATGTAACTTAAAGATTGCAATCGGGCGGGAAATCATATTATAATGTACCAACTCCTGTGTTACATGGTGGATGGGATTAAAAGGACTTAAGTAAGTAGTTTTAGGGACAGACAATAAAAAGCCCCGTTTACGGGGCTTTTTATTGTCTGATACTCAGTAATTAGCGCGCGTGTTCTATTGGCGTAAAGGTGATTGCAGGTCTATACTGCGATACATAATTTGCTGGTAAAGAACAAATGGCCGGCAATTCAGGGATTGTGTGCCTGGTTGTTTGTGTTTTTAGTCGTTTTTTTTAGATGTGGGCCATTGGCCCATTTTTTTTTATTTGGTCGTAGGTCTGAGCATAATGGGACAAATGAAGGAAAATTTACAGGGGATAATAGAACCTGTAATTGTCTCAATGGGTTATGAGCTTGTAGGCATTGAATATATACCTGGAAAACGACGTTCGGTGTTGCGTTTGTATATTGATAAAGCAGACGGGATCACCTTGGATGATTGTTCCGCTGTCAGCCATCAGGTCAGTGGTCTGCTGGATGTTGAAGATCCGTTAGCTGAAGAGTATAACCTTGAGGTTTCATCACCTGGATCGGACAGGCCCTTGTTTAAGCTGGCACATTACCAGGCATTTTTGGGGCACAGAGTGAAATTGCAACTGCGAGTGCCTTTGAATAACAGACGAAAATTCAAGGGTATCATCAAGGCTGTAGAAGGCGATGAAATTACGCTGGCAGTAGAAGACAAAGAGTATAAACTGGATTTTAATTTAGTAGATAAAGCCAATCTGGTGTCCGAGGTCTGATTGACTATCGTCGCCCAAAAGTAATTGTTAAATAGGTAGTGGTCAGGAAAGTATCAAGCTTATTACAGGATAAAACTCGCTAGAGAGAATTTTGTTATGATGAATAAAGAAATATTGATGGTTGTAGACGTGGTTTCCAATGAGAAAAGCATTGAAAAGGAAGTCATTTTTGAGGCCATAGAAGCCGCACTTGCGACTGCTACTCGTAAACGTAACCGTGGTGACATAGATGTGCGCGTGTCATTGGACAGAGAAACCGGTGAGAGTGAATCTTTCCGCCGTTGGGAAGTGCTGGACGATAGTGCTGAAGATGTGGAAATAGAATTTCCTGACAAACAGCTGTCTCTGGAAGAAGCGAAAAAAATCGATGAAAACCTCAATGCGGGTGATTTTGTTGAGGAAGCAATGGAGTCTGTTCCATTTGGTCGTATTGCGGCACAAGCAGCCAAACAAGTCATTGTACAAAAAGTGCGTGAAGCGGAAAGAGAGCAAGTCGTTAATGCTTACCAGGACCGTGTTGGCGAATTGCTAAACGGGGTTGTTAAGCGTTTAGATAAAGGCAATGTGTTCCTGGATCTGGGTAGTAACGTTGAAGCTTTTATCGGTCGTGACGATTTGATTCCACGTGAACCTATTCGTTCCGGGGACCGGGTACGTTGTTACCTCAAGGAAGTTAAAAGCGAACTAAGAGGTCCGCAACTTTACGTTAGCCGCACAGCGCCTGAATTACTGGTTGAACTGTTTAAGCTGGAAGTGCCTGAAGTGGGTGAAGGATTGATTGACGTAATGGGTGCTGCAAGAGACCCGGGTTCACGTGCCAAAGTGGCCGTCAGAACCAATGACTCCCGGGTAGATCCGGTTGGAGCCTGTGTGGGTATGCGTGGTTCACGCGTCAGAACGATTTCCAACGAATTGGCCGGTGAACGTGTTGATATCGTTTTATGGGATGAAAATGCGGCACAATATGTCATGAATGCAATGGCACCGGCAGAGGTTGCTTCCATCGTTGTGGATGAAGAAGCCAATAGTATGGATATCGCCGTGGTTGATGAATTTCTTTCCCAGGCCATTGGCAGAGGCGGGCAAAATGTGCGCCTGGCAAGCCAGTTGACCGGTTGGGAAATCAATGTGATGAGTGATACCCAGGCGGCGGAAAAAGGTGAAGCGGAAGCGCAACAAATCCAGGAATTGTTTATGGAGCATTTACAGGTTGATGAAGAAGTGGCTGCTATTCTGGTACAGGAAGGGTTTACCAGCATGGAAGAAGTGGCCTATGTACCGACGCAGGAAATGGTCAATATTGAAGAATTCGATGAGGATATTGTTGAAGAATTGCGTAACCGCGCGAAGGATTATTTGTTAACCAAAGCGATTACACAGGAAGAAGAGAACAGCAAGGCCAAAGAGCCAGCCAAAGACTTGCTGGAAATGAAAGGCATGAATCAGGAAACTGCGTATGCGCTTGCAAGTAGTGGTGTTATTACTATGGAAGACCTGGCAGAACAATCTGTAGATGAATTGCTGGAAATAAAAGGCCTGGATTCAGAAGAAATGGCTGCCAAGTTAATCATGACAGCAAGAGAGCCATGGTTCGCAGAAATGAACGAAAAAGGATCGGAGTAAAAACAGTATGGCTGATGTAACCGTTAAGCAATTTGCGGATGTGGTCGGTATACCCGTAGAGCGCTTGTTGGTGCAGCTCGGTGATGTGGGCGTGTCAATCAAGGACGCGGAAGACACCATCGGTGTTGATGACAAAATGCGTTTACTTGAGTACGTGCGTGGCAAGACTGAAGAGCAAAAGACAACACTGGGAACGTCGGGTGCTGAGCCCAAAAAAATTACCTTGCGGCGTAAATCTGTCGGGGTGCTCAAACAAACCACTTCTCAGGGGCGATCAAAGGTCGTCAACGTTGAAGTGCGTAAAAAACGTGTTTACGTCAAGCGCAGTGAAACAGCAGAAGCCAAGGAAGCGGCTCGACTGGTACAGGAAAGAGAAGAAGCCGCAGTCGCGACAGCGCTCAAGGCTGAAGAAGATAAAAAACTGGCTGACCAAAAGGCCGTTGAACAGGCTGCTGAGCTTGAGTTAAAGAAAACAGAACAAACCCAGGCTGAAGCGGCACCGGTAGTTGAAGCGCCAACTACACCTGCGCCAACTATGCCTGCAGTAGTGCCAGCACCTGCCAGCAAGAAACCAGGCGAAGCCAAAAGAGAAGACAAGAAAGCAAAACGCGGCAAAAAAGGTCAGGACCAGCAATTACACATTTCTGCTGACAAATCCGGTCGACGCAAGCACAAGACCCGTCGAAAAGGCCGGTTTTCTACCGCCGCGACATCAAGCGAACATGTATTTGAAAAACCAACCGCACCCATCGTGCATAATGTCGCTATTCCGGAAACCATTACCGTTGCTGAATTGGCTCAGAAAATGTCAGTCAAGGCGGCTGAAGTGATCAAGACCATGATGACAATGGGCAGTATGGTAACGATCAACCAGGTGCTGGATCAGTCAACCGCAAGCATTATTGTTGAAGAAATGGGGCACGAAGTTACCCTTATTCAAGATGATGCGCTGGAAGCTGCACTGGTATCGGAAACAGAAGGTGAATCAGAAATAGAAAAGGTCAGCCGTGCACCTGTTGTCACGATTATGGGGCATGTTGATCATGGTAAAACATCTTTACTGGATTATATTCGTTCAGCGAAAGTGGCTGCGGGTGAAGCCGGCGGGATTACCCAGCATATTGGCGCCTACCATGTAGAAACCAGCAAAGGCATGATTTCTTTTCTCGATACACCGGGACATGCCGCGTTTACTGCAATGCGCGCACGTGGATCCAGGGTGACTGATATTGTTGTGCTGGTTGTCGCGGCAGATGATGGTGTGATGCCACAAACCAAAGAAGCCGTGGAGCATGCCAGAGCAGCAGGCGTGCCGTTAATTATTGCCGTCAATAAAATCGATAAACCGGAAGCACAAGCCGACCGCGTCAAGACAGAGCTGGGCCAGGTAGATGTTATTCCAGAAGACTGGGGCGGTGACACCATGTTTGTTGAAGTGTCTGCACTGACTGGTCAGGGTGTGGATGATCTGCTTGATGCTATATCGTTACAGGCGGAAGTACTGGAATTAAAGGCCGCTGATCATGGTAATGCCCGTGGTGTGGTGATCGAATCCAGACTGGATAAAGGCCGGGGTCCGGTGGCATCCGTGCTGGTACAAAGTGGATTGCTTAAGAAGGGTAATTATGTTCTGGCTGGCCAGGAATATGGTCGTATCAGGGCCATGCTCGATGAAAATGGTAAGGACACCGCACAAGCCGGCCCGTCGATTCCGGTGGAGATTCTTGGTTTATCAGGTGTTCCAGGTGCGGGTGACGATTTTACCGTGGTTGCCAATGAGAAAAAAGCACGAGAAGTTGCCTTGTTTCGCCAGGGCAAATACCGTGATATCAAACTGGCGCGACAGCAGGCCGCCAAACTGGAAAACATGTTTTCACAGATGGAAGAGGGTGAAGTTAAAATCCTCAATATCGTGTTAAAAGCAGACGTACATGGCTCGATGGAAGCATTAACGGATGCGTTGACAGAAATTTCCACCGACGAAGTCAAGGTCAAGATTGTCTCCAGAGGCATTGGTGGTATCACTGAATCAGATGCAAACCTTGCAGTGGCGTCTAATGCTGTGATCATGGGGTTTAATGTGCGGGCGGATGCCTCGGCCAAGCGTGTTATCGCAGAAGAGGGTGTTGATCTGCATTATTACAGTGTGATTTACGAAGCGATAGAAGAAGTTAAATCATCATTAAGCGGTATGCTGGCTCCGGAATTCAAGGAAGTCATTGTCGGTCTTGCCGAAGTGCGCGATGTGTTTAAATCACCGAAGATTGGCGCCATCGCCGGTTGTATGGTGGTTGAAGGTACCGTCAAACGTAGTAACCCGATACGTGTGTTACGTGACAACGTGGTCATATATGAAGGTGAACTGGAATCCTTGCGACGTTTTAAAGATGACGTCAATGAAGTCAGGAACGGAACAGAATGTGGTATTGGTGTGAAGAAATATAATGATGTTAAACCAGGTGACCAGATTGAAGTTTATGAACGTGTGCAGGTGATGCGGAAGTTATAGAGTTAATTAGAAGTTCTCCAGGTTTATCAGAGTTTAAAACGAATGCCAAAAGAATATAGTCGCAGCAAACGTGTTGGTGATCAGATCCAGCGTGAACTGGCCTTGTTGATCCAGCGCGAAATCAAGGACCCCCGAATTGGTATGGTGACAGTGACGGGTGTCGAAGTCAGCAAGGAATATGAAAAAGCAAAGGTGTATATAACCACTCTGGGTGAATCACAGGACACCCGGGAAACAGTTGATGCACTTAATCAGGCCGCCGGGTTTCTTCGTTCTCAGCTTGGCTCTCGCCTCACTATCAGACGTATACCTCAACTGGTTTTTGAACACGATACCTCAATCGAGCAAGGCCGCTATTTGTCTGACCTGATTGGCAAGGCGGTCAAGGGAGACCGGCATGATGAAGGTTAACAACTGAATAAACAGCCTGGATCAGTTTATATACGGATGGTATTAAAAATAGATCAATCTCCTCCGTCACCCCGCTCATAATATTATTAACGAAAGAGAGAATCACAGATTGGGTCGAAGAAACAGAAAAGGCAGGGGCGTGCATGGCGTGATTCTGTTGGACAAACCGCTTGGTATCACCTCAAATGCCGCACTTCAAATAGTCAAAAAACTGTTTAATGCACGTAAAGCTGGTCATACCGGCAGCCTGGATCCATTAGCGACCGGGATGTTGCCGATCTGTTTAGGGGAAGCGACCAAGGTCTCGGCTTATCTTCTGGATGCTGACAAGAAATACCGTACCACCATTAAACTCGGGGTGTGCACAAATACGGGTGATGCCGAAGGTGAGGTCATTGAAACCCGTCCGGTAGGCAAAATATCCCGTGATCAAATCAGTAAAGTGCTGGAGTCCTTTACGGGCACGATCAGCCAGATCCCTCCCATGCATTCTGCTCTCAAGGTAAAGGGTGTGCCCCTGTACAAACTGGCCCATCAGGGAATTGTTATTGAGCGTAAATCCCGGACAGTCAGTATTTTCAACATTGAGGTTTGTGGTTTTGACGGCGATGAGCTTGAGCTGGATATCCATTGCTCAAAAGGAACATATATACGTGTGCTTGCTGAAGATATTGGACATGCGCTGGGCTGTGGCGGCCATGTGCAGTCCTTGTATCGTTATGGCGTGGGTCCGTTTAAGGAAGAAAGTATCATCACGCTTGATGCCTTACGTGAGCTTGCCGAGCAAGGGCAGGCGCAACTCGATGCGGCAATGTTGCCCATAGAGTATGCTATTGCAGACTGGCCGGAAGTGGTTTTAAGCGAGGACGCCGCGTATTACATCCGTCAGGGACAGGCTGTGTTTGTACCGCGCGCAGTAACCGAGGGATGGGTCAGATTGATGAATCAGGACCATTTCATGGGGGTGGGGCAGATTCTGGACGATGGAAAAGTAGCGCCCCGCAAGTTAATCAATACAAACTAACCTAAACTCATCAGTTGGACGGCGTGTAGAGTGCGTTTTTTATCGTGAGTGGCTAGGCGCGATGAGGCGTAATAGCAAGCTATTACAACGATTCGCAACGACGCCAGACGCGATAAAAAACGTGCTCTACATGTCGTAGCGTGCTCACCCTTTGGGTGAAGTGGACAAAAACACAATTCTCCAATTACTCCAAAGGGTTAGCATTGCTTCGAAGCGGTCAACTGATGAATTTAGGTTTAAGCCTGCCGCCACATTATCTGCCTTTGTTGGATGATCAGATCGAATAAGTCATGGGCCATCACGATTCAGAACTTAATTAAAGTTGTATCGGTAAGTGTTTGATTTAATAGCGACTTGATTTCGCAAGTCCTACGCCCACACCGTTTGTATACTCTCTTCCTGGACTTTCCCGCGCTTTGTGTTTCCTGGTCTGGCGATCAGCGACGCAGGTCACGTGATTCCGCTTCAAAATGAGCCAGCGCAAGCCGGTGTGCCGATAAATAAGGCCTGTGCTCCCTGCCTGGTTGGCGAGGCTGATATAAAGGATTTTTACAGTAAATTTAGAGATTTACCTTGTTCCTGCCAGACTTGAAAGGTAATATACGCGCTCCAGCGAAAGACATAATCAGGAGTGCTGTATGGCATTAAGTAGAGAAGTAAAAGAACAGGTAATGAAAGATTTTCAGAAAGCTGAAAATGATACGGGATCAACAGAAGTGCAGGTTGCACTGTTGAGTGCACGGGTAGATGACTTGTCTGGTCATTTTAAAGCACACGTTCATGACCATCATTCACGTCAGGGATTGTTACGTGTTATCAATAAAAGACGCAAATTACTTGATTACCTCAAAAGCAAAAGTGTAGATCGATACAAGGACCTCATTTCACGTCTTGGTTTACGCCGATAACGTTTGTCTATCCGTTAAGTCAAACGTCAACGGGCTGCTTATTTAGCCGCTTGTTTAAAAAAATGCAATAATTAAGCTCTTGGCACAAATACTCCGAACAACAATCTAGCCTCTTAAGGAATTCGATGTGAACCCAATAACGAAAGAAATTCAGTTTGGTGATAAGACTGTAAAATTAGAGACGGGCGAGATCGCTCGTCAGTCAAGTGGCGCCGTGATGGCAAGTATGGGTGACACTGTCGTGCTGGTGACGGCTGTTGCAAAAGAAACTGCTGACCCGGGCAGAGACTTTTTTCCATTGACGGTTAATTACCAGGAAAAAACCTATTCAGCTGGTAAAATACCCGGCGGCTTTTTCAAGCGCGAGGGTAGACCCAGTGAAAAAGAAACCTTAACCTGCCGCCTGATCGATCGTCCTATCCGTCCCTTGTTTCCCAAAGAATTTATTAATGAAGTTCAGATTATTGCCACTGTCGTGTCAATCGACCCGGAAATCGATCCTGATATCCCTGCATTGATCGGTGCTTC
>JAUWSG010000069.1 GCA_030610155.1 Gammaproteobacteria bacterium | reverse complement strand
CACGCAGAGACTTGCTCAAGTTTGTCATTTCATCAAACTGATCTACCCCGAAATGATGAATCCACTTGAGCACCTGCGTCGAACGAAATGATTTCTCGCCCAGCTCTGCAAAAAACGCATCCAGATCTGCGCGTGGCAGATCAAAAAAATTCACTTTGGATGTCGCGTCAGTCATTGGCAGATTCATTTTAATTCATTGCTACTCAGTCGCTCAGCAGTTCTTTGCACATAGGGTTCACACACGCAGCCTATGCACTCAGTACTTACTCTAGCCTCGCGGACAAATTTCTTCATTGTTGAAAAAATAGGCGATTTCTGTTTTAGCTGTTTCAGGTGCGTCAGAGCCATGAACGGCATTCGCTTCAATGGACTCAGCGAAATCCGCACGAATTGTACCTGCAGCAGCTTCTTTCGGATTAGTTGCACCCATAATCTCGCGGTTTTTTGCGATCGCATTTTCACCTTCAAGAACTTGCACCATCACCGGCCCGGTTATCATAAATTGCACCAGATCATTAAAGAAAGGGCGATCTTTATGTACAGCGTAAAAACCTTCCGCCTTGTCTTTAGTCAGATGCAGCATTTTAGATGCAACGATACGCAAACCTGCTTTTTCAAAGCGTGCGTAAATTTCACCAATTACATTATTTGCAACTGCGTCGGGTTTTACGATTGAAAATGTTCTTTCGATAGCCATCTGTACGTCTCCGAGTATTCTGATTAGAAATTGTTTAGCTGCCCTTAAGTGCCGGCAGATTATAACCGTATAATTAATATGGTATTATGCATCGAGGCGGGTTTTCCACCCCAATATAAAGGCCGCTATTTTACCGTCAGGCCGTGGTGACAAGCAATCGTAATGTACCGATTATGAGGTGATTTTTCTTTATCTTTCTGAAAGATACGGTGAAGCAGGGAAAAGGGAAAAGATAACAGGGGAAAGGATTGAATCCGATTACGGGTTTTTCTTTCCCCTTTTCCCTGTTATCTTTTCCCTGCTCTTATGGATTACTCGCGTTCTTCAATCCAGGCCATTTGAATGGCTTCGAGGATTTTTTCACCGGAATGTTGCGGATCATCATCAAATTCATCCAATGCGCAGATCCACTCGTGTAAATCGGTGAAACGCACCGTTTTCGGGTCATCATCTGGATGTGTATCATCCAGTGCAATCGCAATTTCCAGAGAATCAATCCATTTAAGTCCCATACCAATATCTCTCCATTAATGCGTTTCTGACACCATATTAATGGTGTATTTCGGTATTTCAATGGTTAAATCCTGATCATCGACTTTCGCCTGGCAGCTCAAACGTGAATCAGGCTCCAGGCCCCAGGCCTTGTCCAGCATATCTTCTTCATCGTCGGTTGCATCTTCCAGTGATTCGATCCCTTCGCGAACAATGACATGACAGGTTGTGCAAGCACATGCTTTTTCACAGGCATGCTCAATATTTATCCCTGCCGCCAGTACTGCGTCACAGATACTGATACCGGATTCTGCCTCCAGTGTAGCCCCTTCCGGGCACAATTCTGCATGGGGTAAAACAACTATTTTTGGCATTAATTTTCCTCGTTGAACTCAGTCACACTGTGACCCGTTAATGCTTTATGAATACTTTTATCCATACGTCGTGCTGCAAATTCCATCGTCTCTTTATCCAGGTCCTTGATCGCCTTTTTAATCGTGGCGGCATTTGATTCATTGCGCGCCTGTCTTAAAACGGATGATGCATCGGCTATTTTGCTTAGCTCTTCCTTTGTTAACAGTGTGTTACCATCACTTTGTAAAGCTGCATCTAAAGCGAAAAGCACACGATCCGCTTCAACTTGCTGCTCTCTTACGTTGCGCGCTTCGACATCCTCACTGGCATGCGAAATAGAATCTTTAAGCATTCTTTCAATCTCGGCATCCTCAAGACCATATGACGGCTTAACCTCAACATGACTTTCAGCATGCGTGGTCGTTTCCTGAGCAGTCACCGATAACAGGCCGTCCGCATCGACCTGAAAGGTCACTCGAATTCGCGCCGCGCCCGCAACCATGGGGGGAATATCATGCAGCTCAAATTTTGCCAGCGAACGACAATCAACCACCAGCTCTCTTTCGCCTTGCAACACATGGACCGACATCGCAGTCTGACCGTCTTTAAATGTCGTGAACTCCTGCGCACGCGTAATCGGAATCGTGGTGTTACGCCGGATCACTTTTTCAACCAGCCCACCCATGGTTTCGATACCCAGGGACAAGGGAATGACATCGAGTAACAAAATATCTTCATGTGATTTGTTGCCGATCAGAATATCTGCCTGAATGGCCGCACCTAACGCAACAATCCGGTCAGGATCAATACTCACCAGTGGATTTTTTCCATAAAACTCACCTACCAGCTCCCTGACGCGTGGCGCACGGGTAGATCCACCCACCATAACGATTTCATCAATGTCTTCAACCGTGACACCGGCATCTCTCAACGCCCGACGGCATGGCGCCAGGGTCTTGCGAATCAACGGATCAATCAGTTCATTCAACTGCGTTCTTGATAAAGTACCCTGCCAAACTGGCGCGGCTTCAATCTTGACAGACAGCTCAACAACATCCTGCTGCGATAAGCGCTCTTTCGCCTGACAGGCCTGATGCCAAAGTTCACGATATTGATTTTGCCCAATTTCCTTGTTGAGGCCTGAGGACTCGATCAACCAGTCTGTAATAACGTGATCCAGATCATCCCCGCCCAGGGCAGAATCACCTGCGGTTGCAAGCACTTCAAACACACCACGATTTAATCGCAATATCGATATATCAAATGTACCGCCACCAAAATCATATATTGCATAAACCCCTTCAGACTGACTTTCCAGACCGTATGCAATCGCCGCTGCCGTTGGTTCATTTAATAAACGTAATATATTCAGACCAGCCAGTTTGGCAGCATCCTTTGTCGCCTGGCGCTGCGCATCATCAAAATAGGCAGGCACTGTCACAACAACACCTTCAAGCTCATCACCCAGTTCTTTTTCTGCACGCTTCTTTAGTGCTGTCAGGATCTCAGCCGACACTTCAATCGGACTGACATTCCCTCCCGCGGTCTTGATGCGGGGTACGGTAGAATCCTCATTTATAAACTGGTAGGACAAACGGTCATTTGATTTTTCAATATCCGCCATGCCGCGCCCCATTAAACGCTTAACTGACAGGATTGTGTTTTGGGGGTCAACCGAGCTTTTGTCTTTTGCTGCTCGCCCTGTAAGCGGAGAAGCATCAGGGGAATATTGAACAGCGGAAGGTAATAAATGATGGCCGTCAGCATCCGCCAGGGTTTCTGGCTGCCCATCACGCACGGTTGCCACCAGTGAATTGGTCGTACCAAGATCAATACCGGCCGCCAGATGATGCTTTTGTTCAGCGCTTGACTGACCCGGCTCTGAAATTTGTATTAATGCCATTTGTATATTCCGCTTTTAGTTCTGAGGGCTAACAAAGCCCGTCATTCCGGTGCATACCGGAATCCAGACGACCACTACACCCGCTGTAAACCCGTTACTTCCCGCTACGCATAACAGTCGTACCACATCGCCCCTGTCATCATCCATGGATTCCGGCATGCGCCGGAATGACGGGCTTAATAGTACTGAGTGCTAAGTGCGGAGCGATAAGAACCTGAAATTCGGCACTCAGCACTTTATTTCAACCTGACCTAATAAAGCTGATCTTCAAGCTCTATTGTTTCTTCTTTTAGCTTGTTTATAAACTGTAATTTTTTTACTGCTATATTGGCCTGGCTTAATGACTCTTCTGTTGAGACTGCAAATTGACTTCTTAATGTCTCAACAAACTCTTTTTCATAATTACTAATTTCTGCCAAAAAATGATCCAAAGCAGCAAGAGGATCTTCCGCCTCGGGTATCGCTTCAAGGGTTTCCCTTAATTCCATTTGTTCCATCAAAAATCCGTGATCCAGGCCTGCTCCGGACTCATTGACTGCCATGCCTTTTAATTCAAGCAAATATTGTGCGCGTTTGAGCGGATTTTTCAGCGCCTCAAAGGCATCATTAATATGCGCCGCATGCTGGATGGACAATCTGCGTTCTTGCGCTGAAGATGTGACATATTTGTCTGGATGAACGTGTTGCTGCAACGTCCGGTAACGGACAGCCAGCATGTCAGGATCCACATCAAAGGAGACTGGTAAATCGAATAATTCGAAGTAATTCTGCACTGGATATTATATTGTTCAGATTAAACCGTAAAACTTTCGCCACAACCACACATATCTTTTACATTCGGGTTGTTAAACTGGAATCCTTCATTAAGCCCTTCTTTTCCATAATCCAGCTCTGTACCATCAAGATAGATAAAGCTTTTGGGGTCTACAAAAATTTTGACACCATGGTCCTCAAACACCTGGTCATCAGGCTCATGATGATCGACAAACTCAACTATATAGGCAAGTCCGGAGCAACCTGTTGTTTTAACACCAACACGAACACCTTCTCCCTTGCCTCGACCGGCAAGAAAAGCCTGAATCCGCTCTGCTGCAACATCTGTTAATGTAATTGCCACTTGAATTTACCTGTACTTTATCTGTCGTTCTCTAAGTCGAAATTATCTATATCGAAAATCTTTAAAGAAAAAATCAAGCTTGTTTACTTTTATAATCTTTTATCGCTGCCTTTATCGCATCTTCTGCAAGAACTGAGCAATGAATTTTCACCGGCGGCAAAGCCAACTCTTCGGCGATCTGGGAATTTTTGATTTCCTGTGCCTGCTCCAGTGTTTTACCCTTGACCCATTCTGTTAACAGAGAACTTGAAGCAATCGCTGATCCGCAACCATAGGTTTTGAACTTGGCATCTTCAATAACACCCTGAGCATCCACTCTGATTTGTAATTTCATCACATCACCGCACGCAGGCGCACCTACCATACCGGTACCTACATCCTGGTCTTTCTTGTCCAACGCGCCAACATTGCGTGGATTTTCGTAATGATCAATCACTTTATCGCTATAAGACATAATACTTTCTCTGTTTTAACTATGAACCTGTATCAATAAATATTCTATATATCAAGAACCGGTAATTAGTGCGCCGCCCATTTGACCGTGTTTAAATCTATACCTTCCAGGTGCATTTCCCACAAAGGTGATAGTTCACGTAATTTGCCTATCTTTTCATGTAGCAGTTTAATCGCATAATCAATATCACTTTCTATTGTGAAACGACCTAAAGTGAAGCGAATAGAACTGTGTGCCAGCTCATCACTTCGACCCAGCGCACGCAATACATAAGAAGGCTCAAGACTGGCTGATGTACAGGCCGATCCCGATGAAACAGCCAGGTCCTTGATCGCCATGACCAGGGATTCCCCTTCAACAAAATTAAAACTGACATTCAGATTTTGGGGAATACGATGCTCAAGATCACCATTAACATAAATCTCATCAATGTCCTTGATGCCGTCCATAAACCGGTTACGCAATTTCAAAATTCGTTCATTTTCTGTTTGCATTTCTTCCCTGGCAATACGGAATGCTTCACCCATACCAACAATCTGGTGTGTGGCCAGTGTGCCTGACCTGAGACCTCGTTCATGACCACCACCATGCATCTGGGCTTCGAGACGAATACGTGGTTTACGACGCACATACAATGCACCCATACCCTTGGGCCCATAAATTTTATGTGCTGAAAATGACATCAGGTCAACTTTCATTTTCTGCAAATCTATTTCTACCTTGCCCGCGCTTTGTGCCGCATCAACATGGAAGACTATGCCTCGCGAGCGTGTTATCTCACCCATGGCTTCGATGTCCTGAATAACACCTATCTCATTATTCACATGCATAATAGAAGCTAATACAGTGTCATCACGAAGTGCCGCGGCGAATTTTTCAATATTGATAAGTCCATCCGGCTCAGGATCAAGATAGGTTACTTCATATCCTTCGCGCTCCAACTGCCGGCAAGTATCAAGCACGGCTTTATGTTCAGTTTTGCAGGTAACAATATGCTTACCCTTTTTCTTGTAAAAGTGGGCAGCACCTTTAATTGCCAGGTTATCCGACTCAGTCGCACCTGATGTCCAGACAATCTCCCTGGGATCTGCATTAATTAATGCAGCAACATTAATTCTGGCCTGTTTGACGGCATCATCGGCATGCCACCCATAAGCATGTGAGCGTGAAGCCGGGTTGCCAAATTCGGTATCCGGTGTCAGATATTTCATCATTTCTTTTGCAACCCGGGGGTCAACAGGGGTTGTCGCGGCGTAATCTAAATAAATTGGATGTTCCATTTATCTGCTATCTAACCTTCTATAAATATATATGAATGAATTAAAAATTCCTGAAAATCGCATGTTTGCGCTTTAGCTAATCTCGCAAATGCGGATTAACCCGGTGAAAGGTAAACAGGGTTGCTGTTCGAGAAAGCGGCAACTAAGTTTGAATAAAGCCTGAGATCATTGAAGCATAATCTCCATCCATCACAATAAAATCAGGCTCTTCTTGTCTGAGCGATTGTCTTAAGCAATAGCCTAAGCAACAGTCTGAGCGTTAAATAATATTGCTCTGCTGTGATGCAAATGAGCGATTTTGCGCTTCTGCTTCTTCCTTATCTTGTCTGTCTGCAACTTCACGAATTGCATGGTTGTTGACTAAATCACCCAGGCTTATACCACCCAGAAATGTAAAAATTTGCTCACTTAAGTCACACCATAATTCATGTGTCAGACAGGTCTTGTCACCCTGGCAATTACCCTTACCTTCGCATCGTCTGGCATCAATCTTTTCATCAACTGCAGTAATGACCTGCACTACAGCAATATCTTTTGCGTCACGGCTTAAACGATAGCCGCCACCCGGACCACGCGCACTGGAAACCAGTCCATTTTTACGCAATCGAGAAAAAAGTTGTTCGAGGTAAGAAAGTGATATGCCTTGACGTTGTGATATGTCTGCCAGCGTAATTGGCCCCTTGCTATCATGAAGAGCCAAATCAAGCATTGCGGTCACAGCGTAACGGCCTTTAGTCGTTAATCTCATCGTAATTATCCTTACTGGTTAACAAAGGTATACCCATAATATTCTTTTTAACGAACTGTTCCCACTCATTTTATCCTTATTTATGAGATATTTAACGCATATTACTCATAACCAAGCATTTATGTCAAGTATATACCGGACTAATTTACTATGGATTCTTTTCGGGGAATTCGTCGCCAGAATTAGAATCTGCTGTATTTTCAACGGATTGAATTTCACATGAGCCCAGATCAGGCAATTCAACCTCGCTGATCTCTACGTCAAGTTCTTTAAGTGCCGAGCAAATCGTTTCTAACTTTTTGTCAGTGGCGTGAAAATGATCAAGCATGCAGTTAATCGCATGCGCGACAGGATCCGGCATATCCGCAGACGCACCATAGGCATCAAAGCCCATTTTTTTGGCAATCTCATGGCGTTTTTCATTGTGCTCCGATGGAAGCATTGAGGACAAGCGGCCCGGCACCCCGACAACCGTCGTGTTTTCCGGTACTTCTTTGACCACCACAGCATTTGAACCAACTCGACTACCACTGCCAATCATGATCGGTCCCAGCACTTTGGCACCGGCACCTATAATCACATCACGCCCCAGTGTCGGGTGGCGCTTGCCTTTTTTCCAACTCGTCCCACCCAGTGTGACCCCATGATAAAGCGTGCAATCATCTCCAATTTCAGCCGTTTCACCCACCACGACACCCATACCATGGTCAATAAAGACACGATGTCCAATTTTGGCACCCGGATGAATTTCAACCCCGGTAAACCATCGGGCAAACGTCGATAAAAAACGCGCCAGCCATTTTAACTGCAGGTTCCATAATCCATGACTTATTCGATGAAAAAGAATGGCATGAACACCGGGATAGGTGGTGATTACCTCAAAAAAAGTGCGCGCCGCAGGATCTCTATCAAAAACACAACTGACGTCCTCTTTAATCCGGCTAAATAGTTTAATCATAATATGCGACTACTGTTGTTCATTCGATTTATTTTGCATGGCAGTTAACATACCTCGCAATACATTCAGCTCTATTATATCAGGACGCGCGCGATTAAACAGGCGCCGTAAGCGACGCATAACATGCCTGGGGGCAGCCGGATCAAGAAACTGCACCTTGATCAGGGTCTGTTCCAGATGCTCGTAAAAACGTTCTACGTCTGCAGATGATGCACACTCTAGCAAGTCTGTATGCAGGTTGTCACTGTCCGTGCCTTGCCTTGATTTCATTAGTTCATATGCAACTATTTGTACTGCAGAGGCAAGATTCAATGAACTGAATTCTTCATTACTGGGAATATGGATCAGATGATGACAACGATCTATTTCTTTATTGGTCAGTCCTGAATGCTCTCTGCCAAACAATAAGGCAATCTGTTGTGTTTTGTTCTCCCCTTTAACCAGCCTGGCGCACGCATCGGGGCTGACAACCGGACAGGATAATGATCTTATCCGCGCACTGGCCCCCATGACCAGATGACAATCCCCTATCGCCTCGTCAAGCGTATTACAAACCTGTGCAGCCGCGAGGATATCATCCGCCCCTGCCGCCCGCGCAGTTGCGTCGGCATGAGGAAAAACCTTTGGTTCAACAAGATACAGCTTATCCAGCTGCATTGTTTTCATTGCCCGGGCAACAGCGCCAATATTGCCAGGATGAGATGGATTGCATAATACAATTCTTACATTTGGAAACGCCACAACAGGACTCCAGTCATTTTAGTAATATTAAGAAAAAGCGGGTTTCACAGTAAATAGATGCAAGAACCAAAACAAATCCCGGTGCTCTCTTTAACAACCCGCTCTCCCTGCCATTGATAACAGAGATATTTACTGGATTATTCCATAAATAAATTGTAAAAAATGCCAAAACTTATATAATCTCACGCATTCATACCCGGACTGTTACACTATTCTCGAAACCCGGCAAACCCGACAATTATCTTTGGAGTACAACCCAGATGCATCCTATGCTCAATATTGCGATACGAGCAGCTCGTCAGGCAGGCACCATCATCTCTCGTTCAGTCGATTATCTGGATACTATTTCAGTAAAAACCAAAGCTCACAACGATTTTGTTAGCGAAATCGACTTCAAGGCAGAGCAGGAAATCATTGACGTGATCCGCAAGGCCTACCCGAGTCATGGATTTCTTGCCGAAGAATCAGGCTCCCAACCGGGTGACGAATATATCTGGATTATTGACCCGCTTGATGGCACAACCAATTTTATCCACGGATTTCCACAATTTGCCGTCTCAATTGCATTGCAACATAAAGGCAAGCTGGATCAGGCGGTTATCTACGATCCTGTGCGTAATGAACTTTTTACCGCTTCACGCGGCAGTGGTGCACAACTCAATAATCGTCGCATACGCGTGACTAACCGAAATGACCTGGATGGCGCATTGCTCGGAACAGGTTTCCCATTCAAACAACAACAGAACCTGGACGTTTATCTCAAAACGTTTAAAGCCTTGTTTCCTGAAACCGCCGGCATACGCCGTGCCGGAGCGGCATCACTGGATCTGGCCTATGTGGCCTCAGGGCGTCTTGATGGGTTTTGGGAATTGGGCTTAAGCAAATGGGACATGGCAGCCGGTATTTTACTCATTCAGGAAGCGGGCGGCTTGCTGAGCGACTTCGCCGGGGCAGATGATTATTTTGAATCCGGTAATATTGTTTGCGCTGGCCCCAGGGTATTCAAGGCCATGCTGCAGAAAATCCATCCATATGTGGATCAAATAAAAAAAGTGTGAAGGAAAACAAGATCATCCACAATGATAATCTTTACACTACAATAATAAAAACAGGAGAATAAAGTGAATAATGCAACACTCCCTATGATCCTTGAGCCAGCCGTTCTGGCAGAAAAACTGAACCTGGACAACATCAGAATCGTTGACCTGTGCAAAACCGATGTCTACCGTCAAGCACATGTACCGGGTGCGGTTCATCTTGAATACAATAAAATTCTCCGCCAGGAAAAACCGGCCCTGGCTCTGTTACCAACAGAACAAGATTTAAGTGAGGTCCTTTCATCATTGGGCATTTCACCACAAACACATGTCATTGCCTATGATGACGAAGGTGGTGGTAAGGCATGTCGATTATTGTGGACCCTGTCGGTCATTGGTCATCATCACTTTTCCCTGCTTGATGGCGGCCTGCATGCATGGGTAAACGAAGATCACCCGGTAGATAACAAACCGGTCACAGTCGCCCCGGCAGATTACAAAGTCTCCTTTGCTATGAGCGCAAGCACCCTGGCCGATAAGGACTATGTACTTAATCATCTGGACAACGACAACATATCACTTCTGGATTCTCGCAGCCCACAGGAATTTAATGGTAAAACACCCCGGGCTGAAAAAGGTGGCCATATACCACATGCCGTTAACATGGACTGGACACTGGCAATGGACCAGAAAAATAATTTTCGCCTGAAACAAAAAGATGAATTAGGGCCTATGTTAGACAAACTCGGCGTCACTCACGATAAAGAAGTGATTGTCTACTGTCACAGCCATCACCGTTCAGCGCACACCTTCATCATGCTTAAATCTTTAGGCTTTCAAAACGTCAAAGCTTATCCGGGTTCCTGGTCTGAATGGGGAAATTTACCGGACACGCCAACAGAAATGTAACTCCTGCACATCCTGTTTTTATGCGTGATAAATGATTAAAAGCGATTCACCGCAAAGACGCAAAGGGCGCAAAGAAAACTAAATTTTTTAACGAAAGTATTGATGCCACGCTGCATACATAGATGTAAGCGGCAATGCCCACTGGTTTTTATATATTAAAACTTTGCGACCTTTGCGCCTTTGCGGTTAAATGCAAAAATCCAAATCTATAGTAGGCCAGTCGTATTACTGTATCAGGAAACTTTCTTCTTGTTCAAAAGTTCGAGCTGTTCTTCTGCTTTTTTAAATCCATTGGATGCAGATTTTTTTAGCCAGTGTTTCGCCTTACCCGTATCTTTTTTAAACCCATGGCCATAATAATACATCAGGCCTAATTGAAACTGGGAGCAGGCATTCTTTTTGCCCGCGTCCTTTTTAAATATATCCGCAGCTTTTTTATACCATCCATCAGTATATGCCTGAAGACCCTGATAACAGGCATCATTCCTGGCAGTTGTTGCGGCATTCAGGGAAGCAGAAAAAAATAACAAAACAACAAATGAAAGCAGCAACAATTCAAGTCCGGATTTTCTCTTTTGTAGCATGGTAGCTCCATAATTCTCAAGCTGTAGTAATTGTAGACCAGTTTATGTACACATTCTATCAACCATCAATTGCAACTGGATTATACACAATGAATACGCTGACACATACTATGTATTCAATAGTATAATGTAGTTTGACGATCGCAGTTAACAGCATATCCTGTATAATTATTAATTAAAATAATACGGACCCCATGGCAAATAAAGTCACGTTATTACCCAGCCAACATACTTTTTTAATCGAAAAGAATGAAACTCTGCTCGAAGCAGCGTTACGTTCCGGTTTGTCTGTAGACTATGGTTGCAGTAATGGCGCATGTGGTAAATGCCAGGCAAAAGTGATCTCCGGACAAATAGAAAAAAGTGGTTTTCAGGACTATGTTTTCTCTGAAGCGGAGAAACTGGCCGGTCAAATTCTACTGTGTCGATGCATTGCCTTGACTGATGCGGTACTGGAAACAAGAGAAGCTACCGATACCAACGAAATCCCGCTGCAACGCCTGAAAGCCAAAATAAAGAAAGTAGAATCACCCACAAATGATGTAAAAATATTACATACCAGAACACCACGCAGCCAACGCCTGAGATATATTGCCGGCCAACGTGTCAAGCTCATCAATGCCAAAAATGATCAGCGCTCTTATTCTGTTGCCAGTTGTCCATGCGATGCGCTTAATCAACAATTTCATATTCCCTACCAGCCTGACGATGAGTTTCTTTCGACACTATTCGATCCTGATCAGGGCAACCTGTCCGTAGGAATTGAAGGACCAACCGGCGCGTTCATTTTGCAGGAAGCAAGTACCCGGCCAATATTATTCATCGCTTACAATACCGGATTTGCACCGGTAAAAGGTTTAATTGAGCACGCACTGTCACTGGAACTATCGCAAGACATTCATCTGATCTGGATAAGCGATAATGAGAATGGACACTACATGCACAACTACTGCCGCTCGATCAGCGATGCGGTGGACAATTTTTTTTATCATCCACTGACAATTGACGCAAAGAAAATAACAGATGATAAACAAGTTGATCAGCTGACCAGTAACATAAGCACTGTACTTGCTGATGCCACACAGCCCTTGTCCCCATTGAAACAACATGACATTTACATCTCCGCTGAACCCGATATCAGTAAAATTTGCGAGAATTTTTTTACCCGCGCTGGCGCCGACATCACCCATCTCTTCCTTGAAACACCCTCCTCCTGATCACAATACCCAACAATATCCCTAGGTATTTCATTGACATACGATCAATATCCCTTTAGTCTTCGGGTGTATTTAACCATAATAATTTTAGTGTTTTAGTCAAGAATTCTATTTCCGGGGAGGAAAAATGAAATCAAAATTATATTCTGTTTTAATCGTTGCTGCGGCCATATTTGGCTTAAAACCTGCGTTAGCTGCAGACCTCAAGGTCGATGGTTTTGTTGACATTATTTATACCATCACTGATGAAGCTTCTGACGTGCCTGGCGGAAAAAATCCAGCTGAAGGTAAATTCCTTGCAGATGGTGAAGTGGATTTTGCCAGCAAATTATCCGATACCGTGAGCGTCAGAGTGGACCTGGATCTTGCCTTGAAAACTGACACAAACGCCAGTCTCTCTGGACCTGACGATTCCGCTGTGATCGAACAGGCCTTTTTTGCCTGGGCCCTGCCTAAAGACCTGACACTCATTGTCGGTGTTTTTAATAACCCGGTCGGCTGGGAAGCGCATGATGCACCGGACCTTTATCAAACATCACACAGTGCAAACTGGAACATTCTGGATGGCCAGACAGCATTACACGGTAATAACATTGCCGGTGTTGCGCTCGCAGGCAAGGTGGGACCTGTCACACTGACCGGTGCCTTCATCGATGACCTGGGTCTGGCACCTGAAGAAAACTCTCTGGCGATCGTTGCTAATATGACCGCGATGAAAGGCCTGGATCTCGAACTGGGTTATGTCACACAGGACAATGATATAACTGCTGCAGGGAATGTCATGGATTTTAATGCCGTTTACACCCGAGACAAACTTACCGCTGTATTTGAAATACTGACTGGAGATGCCATCATCGACACGTCTAT
>JAUWSG010000135.1 GCA_030610155.1 Gammaproteobacteria bacterium | reverse complement strand
GATATATCATTAATTACTTTGCTGGGTTGTTATTCTGATCCCGCACGCGATAACAGAGGGCATACCGTCAGTGCCGTTTATGTTGCTGAATCATCCGGTCTACCCAAAGCCGCAGATGATGCAAAAAACCTGGCGCTGTTTACCCTGGATAATTTACCGTCTAAGCTGGCATTTGATCATAACAGGATACTGGAAGACTACCGAACTTATCGTCAAACAGGTAAATTACCCGCGCCTGTTGTTGTATAGAAGATAGTTGTATAGGAGATATATGTAGGGCGATATAGGTGATTATATCAATACTCAATTTGAATCACCAAGTAGAATCATATTCCCCGTTTCATCAACCCTGCACTGCCAGCCGATTGCCAGATAAGTTGTCGAAACAGTTTCCGTAATCAAGGCCGGCCCATGAACAACATCATTGACCTGTAAACTTTCTCTGGCGACGACACCCGTTGTTTCTTCATCAGATTGAACAGTACCTGCCTTTGCTCTTATTACGGACTTAATATTATGTTGTAGCGGCAATGTTGTATGGGGCCCGCTCAGTTTAATCCTGATATTGACCAGCTCAATCGCCTGAGTTAATGAATGACCATAATAACGCTGATGCATTTCATGAAAATTTTCATTTAACTTCATAAATACTGCTTCATCCGACTCCTGCTCCGGCCATTTAATGTTGAGATAATAAGACTGACCGTGATAGCGTAAATCAACACTTTTCTCTATCTTAATCGCGCTGTCCGCCACCCCCTCCTGCTTTAATGCTGCGCAACCCTGTACACACATTTGAGAAAAATACTGTTCCAGTTGTTGCCTTTGATAATGTTCCAACAGCCCGATAATACTTCGAGATAACAGGCGCACCTTTGGCGCAACAATCATGCCCAACGCTGACAACACGCCTGCATTGACCGGGATGACAGCTCGATTTATTTTCAATGACTGCGCCAATGCACAAACATGTAGCCCACCGGCACCGCCGAAGGAGACCAGGGTCAATTGAGAAGGTTCTATGCCGCGCTGCACCGACATCACTCGTAGCGCGCGCGCCATATTTTCATTCACCACCTTGACTATACCTTGCGCCGTTTCCTCCACTGTTAAATTCAATTGTTCTGCCAATGCCACTACTGCGGTGCGGGCAGCTTCATAATTTAATGCCATACTGCCACCCAGGAACGCATCTGCACGTAAGCGCCCTAACAGCAGATTAGCATCCGTTACGGTAGGGTGCTTGCCACCACGGCCATAACAAGCCGGGCCTGGATCTGCGCCTGCGGATTCCGGCCCAACATGTAACAAACCACCTTCATCAATATAGGCAATTGAACCACCACCCGCACCAATGGTGTGCATATCAACCATTGGCACAGCCACGGGATAGGGCCCGATAAACCCTTCACTGCTTAACGTTAACTCACCATCAATCAATGCCACATCGGTGGATGTACCACCCATATCAAATGTCAGTAACTGATCGTAACCGGAACAACCCGCCATGTGCTGCGCACCCGCCATACCACCGGCAGGCCCGGACAATAACAAATGCACCGCTTGTTCGCCCGCCTGATCAGCCGCAATAGTTCCACCTGAACTTTGCATGACAGACAAACGGGTATCTTTTACCGCGTGGTTGAGGCGCGAAAGGTAGCGCGCCATAATCGGACCTACCCAGGCATTTAGCCAGGTTGCCATGCCACGTTCATACTCCTTGTACTCCGGTAACACAGCGGAAGAACGTGAAATAAAAAGGCCCTCGGGCACGATGCTTTCTATTACTTTTTCATGCTCATCATTGATGAAGGAGAACAATAAATTTATCGCGACTGACTGTACCTGACTGTTTTCCAGTTGCTTACGTAAACATATCAGACTTTCTTCCGATATTTCGGTGATTTCGGAACCATCAGCCGCCAGGCGCGCATCAATTTCAAAACAAAGCACTTCTGGCACCGGGGCTGTAACGGGCTCGGGACATAAATTATATAATTCACGACGGGTCTGTCGACCCAGACTTAATAAATCACGAAAACCTTTATTGGTAACAAAAGCAGTTTTAACACCTTTGCCTTCCAGCACGGCATTGGTACCCACAGTCGAGCCATGAATAATATAAAGATCATTATCAGGCGCATCTAGATCAATGTTCAGATCTTTAATGCCCTGCAATATGGCATGCTCAGGAAAGTCCGGTGTGGATAGCACCTTATGTATACGAATGTCCTGCCCATCAAGCAAAACAAAATCTGTAAACGTACCGCCTGTATCAATTCCCAGCAGCATCATTATTACAGATCTTAACGCAATTACGGCCACTGTTCTTTGCCATATATAAGGCCTTGTCAGCTTTAGCAATTATCGTGCTAACGTCATCATCTTCATCCAGGGTGCAAAGACCAAGACTGATTGTTAGCGCAATTTCGATACCTTGTATATTAAACGGACTGTCTGCAATACGTTTGCGAATACGTTCTGCGACTTCATAAGCGGTCTCAATAGTCGTGTCAGAAAAAACAACAATAAATTCTTCGCCGCCATAGCGGCCAATGATATCTATATCACGTAATGCAGATTGTAGTCTGGCAGCGATTTCCCGTAAAACACCGTCACCAACCAGATGACCGTGCGTGTCATTGACCTTCTTGAAAAAATCTATGTCGCCCATCATCACACATAATGATTCGCCCTCCTTGCGTACAATAGTAATTAAATCACCTAACAAACTCACGATATGCGCATGGTTAGACAGCCCTGTTAAACGGTCTGTTTCGGCCAGATGACGTAAATGGTGTTCTTCCTGCTTCAGGGATATTATTGAACTTTCCAGCTTATCCAGTTGCGTAAGATGGTAGGTTTCTATGGCAATCGACATATCGAGCGCCGTTATTTTATTTACAAATAAATACAGCTCGTCCCGAAGTTTGTCGTCTTTCCTGACATCTTCCGGACAGTTGATATAAATGAAGTGACGTAGTCGCTGGTAAGCACAAATATACAAATAAGGGGGTATTCCAACCTTGGCATGCGCCAGACCAACCCGCAGGCGTTCTTCAAAATACCCGGTGCTATTAAACTTGACACCCAGGCTTAATAAATATTGTTTTTGGGTTGTTTTTAATTTTTGTATGAGACTTTTCGTATCCAGGTAAAGCAGCATTTCCGGCTGACTGAGCATGTAGCGGTAAAACTCATCAATGATGTTATCTATACCGGGAATAATCACCTGATCCTGTAATTTTTCGCCCAGTAAAAGATCGTCATCCGATAAGCCAATCAAGGCCAAACGTGCCTTTATGCCCTTCTTGTCAAAACCAAATTCCTTGTAGTGATGTTTTCTCATATGCCCGCATTTTTATAGTAATTATTTGTTGATCTTTCTGCATAGCCCTCTATCATAAGCGACTATACCCTCTGTCACAAATTTCACACTTTCAACCAGTATACGAACATATTTATGAATAACGATGTACTGATCCGTATTGAACACCTTTCTCGTCATTACGGGCCCATTCGTGCTGTCGAAAATATCTCGTTTGAAGTTAAACGCGGTGAAGTATTGGGGTTTTTAGGCCCTAATGGGGCAGGGAAATCCACCACCATGCAAATTTTAACGGGTAATCTATCGCCCAGTGCCGGTCGGGTGATTATTAATGGTTATGATATTCTGGATCAGCCCCGGCTGGCAAAAGCCGAACTGGGTTATTTACCGGAAACACCGCCAATATACCGTGAACTAACTGTATACGAATATTTACTCTATTGCGCCCGCTTGAATAAAATACCAAAAAACCAGCTCCGTAACGCTATCAATAGTGCGATGGAACGTTGCGGCCTGACCGAAACACGCAAACGTCTTATTGGTAACCTGTCCAAAGGTTATCAGCAACGAGTCGGGATTGCCCAGGCAATTATCCATTCTCCTGCTGTTGTTATTTTAGATGAACCCACTGTTGGACTGGATCCGATTCAAATACGGGAAATTCGTTCACTGATTAGAGAGCTAAGCAACAATCACAGCGTCATATTATCGACTCACATCTTACCGGAAGTACAGTCAACCTGTAACAGGGTACAAATCATAAACAAGGGAAAGCTGGTGCTTAATGAAAGCATCGACGACTTGAATCAACAAATGCAAAGCGATAACTTATTAATCGCATTCAGACACCCGCCCGGCATTCAGGCACTTGAATCCATTGGCGGTGTGGTGAGGGTAAACAAGGTAGATAACGAACGTTTCGAGTTACACATTGAACCCGCTAATGATCCGACAGATAAAATTGTTAAAATGTCCGCCGATCAAAACTGGCATTTATATGAACTGTCGCCACAACGCAGATCATTAGAAGAAATTTTTATGGCTATCACCTCCTCCGAACATCAACATGTGGATGTCGAACCACAAGCGCTGTCAGTAGCGGCAGGGGAAAGCAATTGATAATTTTCACCATTGCCGCACGAGAACTACGCAGCCTGTTTCTTTCGCCATTAGCATGGGCTATTTTAGCTGTCATCCAGTTTATTCTGACTTATTTTTTCCTGCTTTATGTTGAACAATTTATCAAAATACAACCAGGGCTGGCCCAGTACCCCAACGCGCCGGGAGTAACAGAGATCGTTGTGATGCCTTTACTTGATACGGCAGGCCTTATTTTATTACTTGTGATGCCTATTCTGACCATGCGACTGATAAGTGAAGAAAGACGCAATCGTACACTTTCATTATTGTTTAGTGCGCCTGTTTCTATGACAGAAATCATCCTGGGAAAATTCATTGGTATTTTATCATTTACACTCATTATTGTGGCTTTGCTGGCCATGATGCCCCTGTCCTTATTAGCGGGCACCAATCTGGATACTGGCTTATTGTTTTCCGGTCTGCTCGGGCTCATTCTACTGGTTTCCAGTTTTGCAGCTGTTGGCCTGTATATGTCATCGTTAACAAGCCAACCTACGATTGCCGCCATCAGTACCTTCGGCGTTCTATTATTGTTATGGATTCTTGATGCGGCTGGCACAACGGGAGGCGAGTCTGACAGAGTATTTTCCTATCTCTCCACACTTCGCCACTTTCAGCCTATGCTAAAAGGTGTCTTTGACAGCAGTGATATTATTTATTATCTGTTATTTATTACAACGTTCCTGGTTTTAAGCATCCGCCGCCTGGATGCAGACCGACTACAACATTAATATTATTATGCCAGACAGCAACTTATGTTAGTTAACAAACAGTCCCGACTTCAAATAACAATTCAAAATATAATTTTTTATATTTTCTTTCTTGCTATTATTGGTTTACTGGCATGGCTAAGTTTACGATATTCTTATCAGGCGGACTGGAGTGCCAGTAACCGGAATTCCTTATCTAACGCAAGCACGTCCCTGTTAAATGTCATCGAAGGTCCCGTTCAGATAGCAGCCTATGCAAGCGAAGATGAAAACCTCCGACGACAAATACAAACTATCATCAAGTTATATCAGCGAAAAAAATCGAACATTTCATTCAGTTTTATTAATCCTGAAACAGAGCCTGATAAAACACGCCAGCAAGGCATATCTGTCAATGGTGAACTGGTCATTGAGTATGAAGGTCGCCGTGAAAACATAAAGGAAATATCAGAACAGGCAATCACCAACGCTTTACAACGTGTCGTGCGCGGCGGTGACCGCTGGATCGTGTTTCTGGAAGGCCATGGGGAGCGACGGCCTTTTGGCCAGGCCAACCATGATTTACAGGGCTGGGTAGCACAGTTGGAAAACAAGGGCTTCAATATCCAGACTATTAACCTGATCAACTCACCCCGTCTACCAGACAATACAACGGTGCTTGTCCTGGCTGGCGCCCAGGTCGCCATGTTACCCGGTGAAACCCGCTTGATTGAAAACTATATAAAACAGGGCGGCAATGTCCTTTGGTTGGCCGATACTGATTCACATCAACATTTCGAAACAATTTCTGAATTACTGGATCTGGAATTACAGGATGGCACAATAATAGACCCCAATACCAGACAACTTCTTAATGTTGATAATCTGAGTATTATTGTTGCTAATTATTTCCGGCATTCTATCACCGAGAAATTACAAAATGCCTCTGTTTTTCCTCAGGCCTTATCCATCGAAATGGGTGATACACGGTCCTGGAAAGCCGAGCCCTTTCTGGAATCACTGGAAGGTAGCTGGCTGGAAACCGGTGAAATTGATGAAGCTCTGGAACTGAACACAAATCGTGATATTACCGGACCACTAGTACTGGGCGTTGCACTACATCGGCCATTATCTGACCTTGATATCAATAATGCAGACGACGAGACCAAAGAAAACCAGCAACAACGCGTAGTCGTCGTGGGTGACGGCGATTTTCTTTCGAACCAGTTTCTTGGTAATGGAGGTAATTTAAATCTGGGGTTATCTATTCTGAACTGGCTGAGTAATGATGACACCTTTATTGCCATTCCAGCAAAAATAGCGCCTGACTTGCAACTGTCATTATCACGTACGGCACAAATACTCATCGCTTTTGGGTTCTTGCTGGTTCTACCTGCAATTTTAATCGGCACCGGCACCTTGATCTGGTTCAAACGACGTAATCAATAATGTTAATATAGATGAAACCTCTGACTTTCTAACTTTATTTGGGACTATTATGAAAACACTCACAATATTCTTTATCACTCTGTTTTTAAGCTTTTCATTTTCACTTGCGTCCGCAAACTCCGATACCGGCACGATTACCGGCACAATAAATTATTGTAGTAAAGGCGGCGTTGCGGGCATGCAGGTTTTTATTCCCGGCAAACCTTACATTGTCATTACCGGTTCTGATGGTCGCTTCCAGTTATCCGGCGTCAGGGAAGGAGAATACAGTCTGAACTTTATGCTTCATGGCAAAGTTATTCATTTCAATACCTGGGTAGAGGTATCAGCAAACAAAAAAACAAAACTGGAAAAATTAAAATTTTGTGATACAAGCATCGCCAGTGGCGCAGCTATAGCAACGCCCATAGTCAAGGATGAAAAAAACACACCTCCGCCCATTGTTGCCGAAAAAGTCGACTGCACAAAAATGGAAGATGGCACAATTGTGATAATCAGCAATGGCACGGCCACCTGCCAGGGAGGAAATATTGTCATTAACAGTTGCAATAAAGGGTTTGCCAGCTGTGATGATAAAACAATAAGTGGTTGTGAATCTGACCTGATGTCTGATAATGAAAATTGCGGTTCTTGCTACAATGAATGTACGGGTATCGGGATATGTGCTCTTGGTGTCTGTAACTGATAGATCATCTGTTAGTGTAATATTTGAATGAACACACGACACGTCCTCAACCTGAGTTTGGTCATCGTTGTCGTCGTATTGGTTTTGTTTACTATTTATGAACCTGGCATAAAAAAACCGCAACATACCCTGATAAGTAATGAACTCGATATTGGGCAGATTAATAAAATAACACTGCGACGTAATGGCAAGCAAATTGTAAAACTGGAAAAACAGCAACAGAGCTGGCATATCATTGAACCTTTTCAGTTAGCGGCAAATGATATTCAGGCATATGGATTATTGAGCATATTAAAAGAGAACAGTTTTGCTCAAATAATATCAAAAGATGAAGAACTCGATAAATTTGGCTTGAAAAATCCTTCGGTTCGATTATTGCTAAACAACAAGGAAATCAACCTAGGGACTACTGACCCCATCAATTTCAGGCGTTATGTCCTCATCGACGGCACCATACATTTGATAAACGATGCTATCTACCGTTACTTATCTATGGAGGCAACCCGCTTTATAAGCTATGCACTGCTGCCGGAAAATAAAGACATAATTGAAATAAGCCTGCCACACACAAAACTGTCTAAAGACAACGAGGATGCTCGTTGGACCGTATCCCCGGACAGCATCTCGAACAACAGCGCCCTTTCTGCCGATGAAATAAACGCGTTGCTTGATAGCTGGCGTCATGCACGTGCCATTGAAATTAACTCCTGGTCAACTGCTGACAGCACAGGTAACGAAAACAAAACCAGTGAATCAATTGATGTCCGTTTCGCAGATCAAACCCGTTTGATATTTACCATTATTTCCACTGAAACGGACCTTATACTGGGCAGAAAAGATGCAGGAATCAAATATCGACTCCCTGGGAAGTTAAAAGGAATACTATTAAACGCTCAGCCGCCTGAAAAACCTG
>JAUWSG010000097.1 GCA_030610155.1 Gammaproteobacteria bacterium | reverse complement strand
GGGAAAGGGTAAAGATAAAAGATAAAAGCTTATGTGCAGGTAAATTTTGAGGCTGGATTAAAAAATACAGCGGTAATTTACTTGTTGTTCTTTCAGGAAGGCATCGGCATTTTTACCTTGTAGCATGTCAAATGTCGAGAGCATGCCCGCTTCAAGGCAGGTGTTGCCAACCACGGTTACTGAGTGTGGTGCATCGGGGACCGGCCAGCCAGTTTTGGGGTCGAGGATGTGACTGTAACGAACCCCATCTTTGATAAGGAAACGTCTTGCATCACCGCTTGTCGCAATCGCGCCTTTTTCCAGTTCAATATTGCCAACACTGTTTTCACCTGTTGCACTCGGGTTATCAACACCTGTTCTCCAGCATTGCCCATTTGACCGACGGCCGGTGATACTAAGGTCGCCACCGAAATTAATCAGCAGACTTACCGGGGTATGTTGTTTCAGTATTAACGTGGTCCTGTCTACCGCGTATTCTTTTCCTATGCCACCCAGATCAATTTCCATGTGTTCGGGCAAGGTGAGGTACGGTGTTTCCCACTTTACTTTCCCCCAGCCCACGCGGGATAAAATTGCGTTGACTTCATTTCTGGACGGGATGTTATCGCTGCCATCAAATTTCCAGGCTTGTCTTAATACACCCGAGGTGATATCAAATTTACCGTCACTTAACTGGTAACACTGGTCGGCATAATCAAGTAGCTTTCCTGTTTCTTCATCTACCTTGACGGGATGGCCATGGCTATTATTTATTTTATAAATAATATTATCATCACGGTAACGACTGAATTTCTGTTCTATTCTTTTTGCTTCCTGTTCGGCAAGCTCAAGCAGAGAATTAGCCAGCAGGGTGTCATCGAGGTCCATCAAAATTTCACACGGGCTGGCCATGGCCTCAAACTGGCCTAACCAGTAACCGTCTTTTTTTGTTAGTGTTTTTTCCATAAGACACATTATAGAGCTGATTCACCGCAAAGACGCAAAGGACGCAAAGAAAACAGAAATTATTTAAAAAATAGTTATTAGAATAAGAAAAAAACAGCAATCTTCAGTATGGTTTTTAAATTTTAAAAACTTTGCGTCCTTTGCGGTGTATAAGCCTGGAAGGTTGAAGGCTGGGGCGTTTTTTTAGAGACCCTGAGGCAATGGGAGGTCAGTGTCTCTCCGCACGTCCATGTGCTCTCGAGACATAAGCACGTCCCTGTGCAAAAAATAAACCTTCCAGTCCCGTAAGGAAAAGGAAGGTTTTTAGAGTTGAACCGGGGCTTATTTGTTAAGCAGGCTCAGGATTTTGGCTTCCAGCTTGTCTTTATCTTTTTTGCGGAAACCAACATGGGTTTCATAAATCTGGCCGTTGCGATCGATTAGATAGCTGGTCGGCATGCCTACCAGTTTGTATGTTTGTGCGAGTTGACCGCCTGGATCATATGCAATGGTAAAGTTAGCAGGGGTATTCTTAAGAAATTTATCAATCACGTCGCGTTTTTTGTCTAAATTAACCGCAACAATGGTTAAGCCATCTTTCTCATATTTATGCTGCATTTCATTCATCCATGGAAATGACTTTCGGCAAGGTGTGCACCAGGAGGCCCAGAAATCGAGGTAAACAACTTGTCCACGTAGTTTATCCAGTTCTACCATGCCTTCGGCTGATGGCACTTTGAAGGCAGGCGCAGTTTCCGAGGCAGATACCGGATTGATGAGGCAGAATATGGCAAGGAATAATACCAGTTTAATTGAATTGGACATCTTTAGACCCCTATAAAATCAAGTAGTTACGTTTTTATTACTCTTCGCCTCCACAAAATTACATATCGGACACTTTTGTGAAGACTTGATAATCCAGATTATGTCTTAATAGCATCTTAATGCAGAATTCATCTAATTAAAGTGAGCTAATTGGCAAAATTAAATTCAAGATTTTAGACTCAAGTGAATACTTGAGTGGAATACCGGGTCTAAGTATTGTGACGTTATGAGTCGATAGGGTCTTGTAACTTATTTATCTAAAGATTAAAGGCAAAATATGCTGATAAAAATCAAAGACAGGAATGACATCAAATCTTCTGAAATTACAGATAGAGATCTACCTGGGACGTCGTCAGTTTTTAAAAAACGCATCACATCTATCAATCGCCGCCGCAACGGCCTCTGCCGTACCCGGATTGTTATTACCTGATAGTGCCAAGGCGGGGACAAAGCTTAACAATATCATCAAAAGCCCTTACTCAAGCGATTCTGATTTATATTGTCTTCGATCATTTTTTTGACCTGAATGATATTATTAAACGACCCTATATTACGGTCGGATTTAGTGCCTTTATATTACTTATACCTCTAGTTATTACCTCGACCAACAAGGTGATGAAAAGACTGGGTAGGAACTGGAAAAAACTGCATTAACTGGTCTATGTCATATCAACCCTTGGGATTTTGCATTTCCTCTGGCAGGTTAAAGCCGATGTATTTGAGCCGTTTGTATATGGCGGTATATTGCTTGCCCTGCTAGGTTATCGTGCATGGAAAGACGCTCAGATGCGTTTGGAAAAGCTAAAAAAAACACAAATGAAAACGCATGACATTATTGAAAATAAAGTGCTCGATAGCTGAATCCCCTTACACTTGCCTTGATTGATCATATTTTGACTAATATTGACCAGATATCGGTATCCATTTTATTCTATAGTAATGCGAGGAACCTCTGATTAAGTCATAGATGCCGTCCATGACTTAATCAGAGGTTCCCTGTATAAGGTAGCCCGGAGTGAGGCCGCCGCAGACGGATAAATACCGTAAACAGGGCAGGCATGCTTTTACCATATAGAAAAATTGCTAAAGTTCTTTTTTATTTATTATTGATACTCTGGGTTTCAGCCTGTTCCAGGCCACAAACAGACGTGCTGCGCTTTGGGCTGGCCAGTTCACCGATTACACTCGATCCCCGTCTTGCGACTGATGCAACTTCTGCCCGAATCAATCGATTATTATATCGCCGGCTGGTTGAGTTTGATGAAAGTTTTACCCCAACGCCTTCGCTTGCTGATTGGCAACGTGTTACATCCAGACATTACCGCTTCATATTAAGAAACGAAGGCCGTCATTTTCACCAAGGTGGTTATTTAAATTCATCCGATGTAAAGGCAACCTACGACTATATTCTGGACGAAAAAAATGCGTCACCTCACCGTACCATTCTTTCAGTGATCAATCGTATTGATACACCTGATGAAAACACGATTGATTTTTATCTCGATAAACCGGATACGTTATTTCCCGGTTACCTGGTGATTGGAATATTGCCAGCAAGGCTGATTGAGCAGGGCCATTCATTTAATCGTAATCCGGTAGGTTCGGGTCCATTCAGGTTGCTAGCATGGCCCGAAGACGGGAAAGTGCAACTCCAGAGGGTAGGCGATAATCAAACCATCGAGTTCACTCATATAGCAAATCCGACTGTACGTGTATTAAAGTTAATTCGCGGTGAAATCGATATGATGCAGAACGACTTATTACCGGAACTTGTGACCTATTTGTCAAAACGTAATGATGTCACTGTACAGAAGGGGGCGGGGTCCAATTTTACTTACCTGGGATTTAATATGGATGACCAGATTGTCGGGAAGCAACAGATACGGGAAGCTATCGCATACGCATTGGATCGTGAAGCGATAATAAAATATGTTATGGGCGGTTCAGCACGTCAGGCAAATGCATTATTAATACCCGAACATTGGGCAGGCAATCCGGCATTATCATTCATTGAATACAATCCCCAAAAGGCCAGGGCATTATTAACACAAGCAGGTTATGATGATGAACATCCAGTGAAAATTACCTATAAAACATCGAGTGATCCATTTCGTATCCGACTCGCGACCGTGATTCAAAATCAGTTGGAAAAAATCGGTATAAAGGTAGATATCAGAAGTTATGACTGGGGCACATTTTATGGTGATATAAAATCAGGTCGGTTTCAAATGTATAGTCTTTCCTGGGTCGGAATAAAAACGCCGGGTATTTTTCAGTATGTGTTTCATAGTCAATCTGTGCCCCCCAATGGCGCCAATCGCGGGCGTTATAACAATGCAAGAGCAGATTATTTGATCCAGGTGGCACAAGCATCAGATAATCGCATTGATATGGCGGCATCTTATCAACAATTACAAACAGTATTATTGCAAACACTACCTTATGTGCCACTGTGGTATGAAGACCAGATTTTTGTGTCGCGTAACGATATTAAGGGCTATAACGTTGCTATTGATGGAAATTACGATAGTCTTGTGCATGTCAGGCGTGCTGACAGAATGAATAAAGGTGATATCAATTGATAACGGTCAATATAATAAGACAAACCATGGTTTTTACCGATGAGGACAATGTCTCGCATATTTATGCGGTTGCCACGGCAAAAAATGGCCCGGGTGAATTAATGGGGAGTGAGTGTACCCCGCGTGGTGAGCATTATATTCGTGCCAAAATCGGTGACGGTTATGTAGAAAATACTGTTCTGGTCGGCCGGCGACCTACCGGTGAAATCTACATGCCAGCGTTGCGGGAACAATTTCCGCAACGGGACTGGATACTCACCCGAATATTATGGTTGTGTGGACTGGAGCCAGGTAAAAACAGGTCCGGGCGTGTTGACACAATGCGACGTTATATTTATATCCACGGTTGTCCGGATGAGGACAAGATGGGTGTGCCGAGTTCTCATGGTTGTATCAAGATGAAAAACACAGATGTTATTGATTTATTTAATAGAGTAAATGTTGGCACAAAAGTAATGATACGGGAGTAACACAGGCTGTGTACTGAAGTAAAACAGGGCGCACCTTAAAAAATATGATAAATGTTATTGTCTCGCGTCTGTTGAGTATGCTGGTGGTTGTTTTTGGTGTGACATGTATTGTATTTTTACTAATACATCTGGTGCCGGGCGACCCTGTTGAAGTTATGTTGGGCGAGTCTGCGCAACAGGCAGACCGTGAGGCCTTGCGTACCTCCCTGGGGCTGGACCAGCCTGTTCATATTCAAATGGTAAATTATTTTAATCGTTTGTTTCATTTTGATCTTGGCTCCTCACTGCATTCGAAACGCCCGGTAATCGAAGATCTACTGGAACGTATACCGGCGACAATTGAACTTGCCCTGGCGTCATTGTTGATTGCCATCATGATTGCATTTCCTCTTGGGCTTATTGCGGCCGTCAAAAAAAATACACTTTGGGACAGTAGTGCGATGACTGTTTCATTATTAGGGGTGTCCATTCCAAACTTTGTTCTGGGTCCACTTCTTATTCTGGTGTTTTCGGTTCAGTTAGGCTGGTTCCCGGTCAGTGGACGTGATGGTGCCGCGTCGTTGATACTTCCTGCCATTACCCTGGGCTCGGCTTTTGCGGCTATCCTTTCCCGGATGTTACGTTCGAGCTTGTTGGAAATATTGAACGAAGATTTTATTCGAACCGCCAGAGCCAAGGGCTTGTCTGACCAGAGCATCATCTGGAAGCATGCGTTAAAAAATGCACTATTGCCTGTCATTACATTGATGGGGCTGCAATTGGGGCTCTTGTTAGCAGGCAGTATTATTACTGAAATTGTTTTCTCCTGGCCGGGTATTGGCCAGTTAACCATCGAGTCTATCAAGCGGCGCGATTATCCGGTTTTGCAAGCATGCGTGCTGTTAATCAGCCTGAGTTATGTTGTCGTTAATATGCTGACGGATCTGCTTTATGCATGGCTGGACCCAAGAATCGAAACGGGGAGATCTTGATGACGTTTTTTAAAGTGCCCCGTACCTGGTTACCAGCGAGTATCATTGGTTTATGGTGTTTTTATGCTGTTTTTGGAACCGTGTTATCACTGGAGCCAAACCATATCGAGCTTGACAGAATTCTGGTTTCACCAGGAGAAGGAACAGCATGGCTCGGTTTTGATGATCTGGGGCGGCCGGTATGGGACCGTTTGCTTGCGGGCGCGGGAACCTCTTTTTTCGTTGCATTCTGGGTGGTCGGCCTGAGTGTCATTATTGGCACGTTTATCGGTGTGGTTAGCGCGTACCTGGGGGGTGTCTGGGACACGATAATTGTGCGAATTATTGATATTTTTCTCGCCTTTCCCGGTATTTTGCTGGCGATTGCGCTGGCAGGTATATTAGGACCCGGTGTGAGTAATATTGTTATTGCTCTGAGTGTCGTGGGGTGGGTGGGTTATGCACGATTGTCCCGCGCACAGGTGTTGAGTTTGAAAAACCGTGACCACGTACAGGCGGCAATCGCATTGGGATCTTCATCGCGATATATCATGATGAAACATCTTGTTCCGTTAATCGCAGCGCCTTTGATCGTCGAAGCGACATTCGGTATTGCCGCGGTGGTGATTGGTGAGGCCGGTTTGTCTTATTTAGGGCTGGGCGTCCAACCGCCTGCGGCATCCTGGGGCACGATGATACGCGACGGGGCAGATTATTTATTAGTCGCTCCGCACATGGTATTGGCGCCGAGTATTGCGTTGTTATTGGTCATTCTGGCGATAAACCTGCTGGGTGACAGCTTAAGAGACTATCTGGATGTCAAATCTGATGGCTAGAGGAGCATGAAGGGCGTGATTCACCGCAAAGGCGCATTTGAACAGGGAAGTTCTTATGTCGCGAGAGCACATGGATGTGCGGAGAGACAAGGACGCAAAGTTTTCTTTAGTAAAAAACTAATTCTTTGCGTCCTTTGCGCCTTTGCGGTTAAAAACGAACTATAGACGTCCACCTGACTATTTATTTACAATAACGTCTATGCGTACTACATACCAAGCAGGATAAGTTCATGTCACTAGGGCCGGTAATGGCAGATCTGGCGGGTCTTGAAATGACGCCGGAAGAAAAAGAAATTCTGGCGCACCCGTTGATTGGGGGTGTGATTTTGTTTGCCCGGAATTTTCACTCACCTGAACAGCTCACTGCGCTGACGGCTGAAATTCATAAAATCCGTACACCGCGTTTATTAATAGGGGTTGATCATGAAGGTGGTCGGGTACAGCGATTCAAGCATGGGTTTACATTATTGCCCCCCATGCGACTGCTGGGTGAGGCTTATGATAAGGATAATAAGCACGCCAGGCATATGTCGGAATTATTGGGTTGGTTGATGTCAGTGGAATTACTGTCTGTTGGTGTTGATTTCAGTTTTGCCCCCGTGCTGGACCTCGATAAGGGTATCAGTGATGTTATTGGTGACCGGGCGTTTCATTCTAATCCGGAAATCGTTGCAGACCTGGCGCACTCTTTTATGCTGGGTATGAAAAAAGCGGGAATGGTTGCGACCGGAAAGCATTTTCCCGGTCATGGTCATATTAAAGCGGACTCCCACATTGCTATACCTGTCGATGAACGTGGATACCAGGATATCCTTGCCGAGGACATTGTGCCATTTGAACGCATGATACATTATGGTTTGGCCGCTGTTATGCCTGCGCATGTCATTTACCCACAGGTGGATAATAAACCTGCCGGATTTTCATCAATATGGATAAAAGATATTTTAAGAAAAAGGCTGGCATTTGAAGGTATTGTATTTAGCGATGATTTAAGTATGGAAGGTGCCAGTGTTGCAGGTGGTTTTGTTGAGCGTGCAGAAGCGGCACTGGATGCAGGTTGTGACATGGTGCTGGTCTGTAATCGACCGGATGCAGTTGTGACTGTGATCGATGGCTTGAAAGTTAAAAGCAACCCGGTTTCCCAGGCGCGCCTGATTCGAATGCATGGTAAAATATCGCGAGATCTGGGGCACCTACGGCAGAAACTGGAATGGAAGAAAGCGGTTCATGAGCTGGACCAGTTTGTAAATAAAACGTCGATGGAGCTGGGTTTTTAGCAAAGAAAAGTTAGTAACAAAAAGTTAGCGGCAAAAATTCTGATGTATTGGAGTAATGTAGCGTGGATATAGAAAATATTTTTACTAATCTTGAGTATTTCAAGGATGAAGGGCTTTGGATGACACAGATTTTTATTATCGTTTTTCTGGTTTTACTTTTTAATTATTTCCAACGCCGCATTCTTAAAAAGCTTCATAAAAAATTCGAAGGCACAAAAAATCCCTGGGATGATGCGGTTGTCGGGGCCTTGCGCCGTCCATTGACATTCCTGGTGTGGATTTTAGGTGTTGCTTTCGCTGCGCAAATAGTTGGACAGCGTACCAATGCAGAGATATTCCAGATAGTGGGCCCTGCCAGAGAAGTGGGCGTCGTTGTTGTCATTTCCTGGTTTTTAATTAGATTTATAAAACGTATTGAACAGGATATTGTTAAGCGTAAACGCGCAGCGGGTGCGGCTGCTGATATAACAACAGTGGATGCGATAGCGAAGTTACTTCGTATTTCAGTTATGATTACGGCCGGCCTGGTCGCATTACAAACCTTGGGATTCAGTATTTCGGGTGTATTGGCATTTGGCGGTGTAGGTGGTATAGCAATCGGTTTTGCGGCAAAGGATTTGTTGGCCAATTTTTTCGGTGGCTTGATGATTTATCTCGATCGTCCTTTTTCTGTCGGTGACTGGATTCGTTCACCTGATCGCGATATTGAAGGTACAGTAGAGGATATTGGTTGGCGATTGACCCGGATTCGAACCTTTGATCAGCGTCCGCTTTATTTGCCTAATTCAGCTTTTGCCAGCATCGCGGTTATAAACCCGTCGAGAATGAATAACCGACGAATTTATGAAACCATCGGCATTCGTTATGATGATGTGAAGAAGATGTCTGATATTGTGACTGATGTTAAAGAGATGTTGCAGTCCCACACTGCCATTGATACCTCACGAACACTCATGGTGAATTTTAATGCGTTTGCACCTTCGTCGGTTGATTTTTTTGTTTATACATTTACCCATACGACGGTCTGGACCGAATTTCATGAAATCAAGCAGGATGTACTGCTAAAAATAGTTGATATCATTGACAAGCATGGTGCAGAAATTGCCTTTCCAACCTCAACAATACATGTGCCGGATGAGAGTACTGTAAAGCAGGGTTGAAATTGTCTTATTGATGATGAATCGTTTTTCGAGAGTGCTTGAATAATATGGCCGATAAACTTTTATTTATTCTTGTTAATACAAATCCGGAGAGTGCAGATTCGCTTGGCGCAATTTTATCGCAGGTGAAAGTAGCTGCCGCTATGGAATTTGAAGTCGACGTGATTTTTTCCGGCTTATGCGATATTTTGGCGAAAAAGACTGTCGCAGAAAAACTGATTATAGATGGTGACCCATCCAGAACAGTCTATGATTTGATCAAGGATGCCCATGAGACGGGTGTGCAATTCAAGGTTTGTCCACGACCTTTTAATGAGTGGGAAGATGGCCTGATACCCGAGGTGGGTGAAGTGGTAGGTAGTGCATATATAATCAGTGAGGCCATGAACGATGAAACAGAATCTTTTACATATTAACTATGGAACCTCTGATCAATTCGTGGATGACGTCTATGCGCCCAGAATTGATCAGAGGTTCCACATAGTGTCCCTATGTTAATCACTCCGATGCAGGCACAAAAAGTATTCGATGAAGCGGACTGTTTGTTCACAGCAGCAGATGTGGATAAAGCCATTGATAGGGTTGCTGAGGAAATAAACCGCGAGCTGCATGACAAGAACCCACTGGTGCTCTGTGTTATGACGGGTGGCATCGTGCCAGTCGGGCAAATTCTTCCGCGCTTGTCATTCCCTTTGAGTCTGGATTATATACATGTCACCCGTTATGTTGGTGACACAACAGGTGGTGAACTACAATGGCTGGTCACACCAAGAACACCGCTTAGAGACCGTGTTGTGCTGATCATTGATGATATCCTGGATGAAGGACAAACAATAAAAGCCGTCATAGATGATTGCATGAAGGCAAATGCGCGTCAGGTCTACAGTGCTGTTCTGGTGAATAAACTACATGACCGCAAGGCTGACGTTAAGGTAGATTTTATAGGTCTGGAAGTTGAAGATCGTTATGTTTTCGGTTATGGAATGGATTACAAAGGTTTTTTGCGTAATGTGCCGGGAATATATGCGGAGAAGCAGGGGAAAGGTGACAGGTAACAGGGGAAAGGAAAAGGAAAAGGAAAAGGAACACAGAGATATTGTGGCAGCGAGTTACATATAAACAAATGAAATATATTATAGGGAATAATTGAGTGACAGAACTTGCGATTATTGGTGGTACAGGGTTAGCGTTACTTAAAACACTGAAAATTACGGGCCGTGAAATCGTGCATACACCTTTTGGTGAACCATCCGGGCCCGTTACGCATGGTGAGATATGCGGTAAGGAAATTGTTTTTATACCCCGGCATGGATATGGGCATATCATTCCGCCACATAAAATTAATTATCTGGCAAATATGTGGGCTTTAAAAGAATTGGGCGCTGAAAAAATACTGGCAATTGCGGCAGTGGGTGGCATTTCTGCAGATCTTAAACCGAGCCAGTTGGTTATACCGAACCAGATTATCGATTATACACATTCACGTGTTTCTACCTTTTTTGAAGAAGGCCTGAAACATGTTACGCATACTGATTTTACTGAGCCCTATTGTACTGATTTAAGAGAATTATTGATCAAGGTTTGTAAGAAAGAAAAAATTGAATGCGCTTATAACGGCACCTATGGCGCAACCCAGGGGCCACGCCTGGAGACTGCTGCTGAAATCAATCGGCTGGAACGGGATGGTTGCACAATTGTCGGCATGACAGGTATGCCGGAAGCCGCGCTGGCACGAGAACTAGGTATCTGCTATTCGACATGTGCGGTCGTTGCCAATCATGCAGCCGGCCGGGGAAAGGGCAATATCACCATG
>JAUWSG010000209.1 GCA_030610155.1 Gammaproteobacteria bacterium | reverse complement strand
GAGATTTTAACCTTTTAAAAACACAAGAAATGAATAAACATCAGACATCTATAACAACGCCAACACCTCATCCGCTGTGCATCCTACTTCGACCAGCCTGAAAATGCCCTCCTTTCATCCTGATAGCAAGACCAATTCCTTCTAAAATTCTCGCGACTTTAATTTCTCGTTAATGTGTGTTTGTTGTAATTCTTTGTTTTTAGAATAGAACACCCGCTTAAACCTTGCGCAAAGTTATAAGGAGAATGACAAAAGTGAGAAAAAACATAAATACCGGAAAATACATAGTGACCATCGCCATTTTCAGCCTTGGCTCTTTTTTATTGTCAGGCTGTGCATCAAACACCGAACTTGACTCAGTCACCAAAGAAAGAAATACGCTGGCTAACAATAACAAATTACTGGAAAACCGTATCAAAGCAATTGAGTCGCAAAAAACGTCTCTCACTTCCAGATTAGATGAAACCAGCGGTGAACTCACACTCAAGGAAAGAGACCTGATTGCAAAAAGTGAAGCGTTGGAAAAAAGCAACCTGGATCTCAGTATTAAAAATGAAGTGCTGGGAGCAGCCATCAAGGAACTGCAGGAAAAAAGCGAAGCCTTACAGTCAACAACCAGGCAATTAGAAATCGCAAGCGAAAAATTGAAAAAAAATCGCACGATATATAACAATCTGGTCACTGAACTTCAAGGTGAGCTTGATGCGAATCAAATAAAGATCAAGGAAATGAAAGATGGCATTGATCTAAACCTGCCGCAGGATATTTTATTTACATCAGGATCAGCGAAATTAAACGATTCCGGGAAAGAAGTACTGGCCAAAATAAGTAATCAGCTCAAGAACATTTCCTATAAAACAGTGGTTGTTGGTCATACCGACAATATCCCGATTCGAGGCACACTGGCAAAATTTTACCCTACGAACTGGGAGCTTGCCGGCGCACGTGCTGCCAGTGTTGTAACCTTGCTGGGAGATAAAGGTGTCTCTAATAAAAAACTGATGGCGGTCTCTCTCGGAGAGAACCAGCCTGTTGCGACAAACGACACACCGGAAGGACGTTCATTAAACCGGCGTATAGAAATTCGTTTAAGGCCAGCAGAATAGAAAAACCGAGTGCTAAGTGCTAAAAAGTGCTCAGCACTACTAAGCCCGTCATTCCGATGCATGCCGGAATCCAGAGGTGATAACAAGGACGAATTGGGTACGACAATCACGCGTAGTGCAAAGCAATGTGGTTATAGAGGGTGCAGTGGTAGCCTGGATTCCGGCATGCGCCGGAATGACGGTTTTAGTTAGCACTCAAAATACCCAACGGGTCTTGCGGATCTATTCCTTCCATAAATGGCAATTTCCGGTCATTGTTCGTTAACTGGTAAACCTTGCCTATCCAGTTATTAATAACGGCCTCTGCAGTGTCATGCCAGGTATTATGGAGCCAGCCCGCTATCAGCTTTTCCGGGAATTCAGGCAAAGATTCACCTTGCTTCATGGCGCCTGACAGCGCCGCCCGGTATTCTTCCAAAACAGCCTGCGTTTTTCGTCCAAAGTAATTTTCCGGACAAGGTGGATACTCTTTACGCTCACCACTTGCATAGAGCATTACTTCACGCTTATATTCCTTTAGCAGACTCACAAGGTCATACTCGGGATGGCCTTGAAAATAGACGAAGCGAAAAAGATCTTCACTCACCGCCAGGTGTACGCCCGCTTCCCTGCTCTCCACCAACACATGCAGCCCGGCTGTTTCAAACTGCTCACGGGTGACCTCATTAAAACGTGAATGTGGCACATCAAAAAGCGTATTAACATCATTCACCAGGGGATGAACGCGATCAAGCACACGATGATGAAAAACACCCCAGCGTTTATCATGCAATGGGTGACGTTTCTGGCTATAACGAAATTGCAAAACAGCATGTGTTGCCAGACAAGAACATAATATAGAGGTCACATTGTTATAAGCCCAGTCAATCACCTCGATTAACGGCTCCCAGAATGGTTCCATCGCCAAATCCGGTTGAGTAACATTTGCACCGGTTATGATCAACGCATCCAGACCACCCTGTTTGATTTCATCAAATGATTCATAAAATTTCTCAATATGTTCCGTCGCTTTCGCGCCACGTTTCAGTTCCTTTACAGTAAAAGGATGTACGTAAAATTGAGCGATCTGATTACTTTCACCAATCAGGCGGAAGAATTGCCTTTCAGTCGCTGAGAGCGCGGCATCCGGCATCATATTCAACAAACCGATATGCAACTCGCGTATATCCTGTTGACGAGCGCGTCCCGGCTCCAGGACGGTTTCACCTTCCTGTATCAAGCGCTTGAATGCGGGTAAATCATTGTGTGCAACTAAAGGCATATTAAAATCTCACCATTACTGTAAATCAAAGAGTCAAACACCACGTGCAACGGCCTGCTCCACCAGCGCAAGGAAATCAGCTTCACTGTTGACCTTCGCAAGCTCCTCGGTGGAAATCGTATAACCATATTTATCCGCGATTGCTTCATAACGTGGCACTCTCGCCCTGAACAACCGGGGAAAGATCCAACGTACAAATTCATCAGGATCTATCATCGCAACATAAGGCAGCTCATTTTCCTTCATATAAACCGCCAACTGCTCATCCAGAAATGCATCCCTGTAATACAACGGTTTTGGATATTCCTGTGCGCGATGAATAAGCTCCTCCTCATCATGCTTAGTCGCCTTGATGTAGAGAATAAGCGTATTTTCACTCAGCACTTTAATCACTTCATCATCAAGTTCACACAAGCTTCCGCCTGCATCATTAATGAAGTGTTTGTAGCCATATATATTTTGTGCCTTATCAATAAATTCAGGCACGTCATTCATTGCGGCTATTTCTGCTTCACGATGTAAATTCTGCCTGTGTTTGAATTCTGCGAGCGGCAAACCACCTGAATCAGGATTACCTAATTTACCCAGAAATGTTGAAACCGGATTCAAATTATTAACAGTAATATTGTTACAGATATAAATAGAATCAGACCGCAATAATTCCCTCAGAAAGGGCACCTGCATGGCCTGCAACTTGATATTGTCAAGTATCGGCTCATCCAGGTAACAAGTACCAATCCGGTAATCACCTGAATAGTGGAACCAGTCATGGTTCATCAAAATATTAGACAAATATGACTTGCCCACCCCGGACATGCCCAACAGGGTGATACTTTTGTTTTCCCAGTCCTTAAACTCTTTTACATCAATTTTCAATTAAGTCACTCCAGCTATCGATGGGACCTCTGTTTAAGTCTGGGCGAGCATATATGAGAATTAAAATCGTCAACTGCAAGGCGCAAATCGCAGGTAATAGCGGGACTATTGCCAAGATTTGCAACGCCGCAGTTGACGATTTTAAACTCATAGATGCCGTCCATGACTTAATCAGAGGTCCCTAAAGTCTGATTCTAGTGAAAATACCACACATTTCCAATAGTGAATACAGGGCAACCTGAATCACCCGTGGAATGCTTCCGGCGAATCAAGATAGTTAATTTCCGCAGTGGTACTACTACGCCCCAGAATCTCGTTGCGATGCGGGAAACGACCAAAACGTATCACGATATCCCGGTGATGCCTGGAAAATTTTAAATTATCATTCAAACCTGCTTTTTCATACAGCGCAATAGATTTATCCTGGTCAGCCAGCGTTTCACTGTGCATAAAAGGCATATAAAGAAATGCTTTTTGTTCATCGGATAACATTTCATCGAACTGCTTCTCAATAGCATCATTTGCCACACGTCTTGCATCCGCCTCCGTCATAAAGCCTTGTGCCTTTGAACGGAACATATTTAACGGGAACTGGTCAAAAATAATAACCAACGCCAATGAACCCTCCGGCGTAGCAAACCATTCATTCAACTCGCCATTGACCGCAGCGTTGTATGTCTCAAGATAACGGTCACGCAAGAGTTGATCAAACGCAGGCGTGGAATCAAACCAGCGTGGTTTTATTTTTTCAGAAAACCAGAATTTTATTACATCACTTGCGGTCTCAATCATAATGGCACCCAATATATGCAAAACACACCTGGAAGTATAACAATAATCACTGTTTTTTCATGTGTTTAGAACAATATACCCTGGTCATTTTGTATCAGTAACGAGGCAGGAGTAGAATAAGCTACTAACAGATCGAATAAACAGGGCAGAACACAAGATGCTTAAACAGCCTATTCAAAATCTTGCTACACGTACAAATTCATACCTCAAAATGAATTTGCTTCCCTCTGTACGGTTTCATTTTCATACCACGGAGTGGACAGGCTATGTGCTGATCAGTATTGCGGGTATCTTTTTTATTACACTTGCTTCAATGATATTTAATATGGTGGAACTTAAAACTGAAACACATGAGATTCAGTGTTTAGCCACGAATATTTATTATGAAGCCCGCGGTGAACCATTACCCGGAAAATATGCTGTCGCCATTGTGACATTAAATCGCGTCAAATCTGCCGACCACCCGAATGATGTGTGCAAGGTGGTGTATCACCAGAAGTGGAATGAAAAAAACAAACGATATACAGCGGCCTTTTCATGGACCACCGAAAGTCATCAAGGGAGAATTGAACAAGAAGCCTGGAGAGAGGCAATTAAAATAGCAAAAGAAACCT
>JAUWSG010000206.1 GCA_030610155.1 Gammaproteobacteria bacterium | reverse complement strand
TATAATCAACCAGACTCTCACCATAACCATTAAAGTATTGCACATAACCATTCAAGCTCCTGGTCAGAGGGCACACCCAGTCAATCTGATACGCACCCCGATTATCATTACTTTCCAGATTATTACGCAACATTGCGCTAAATATATGCCGACCCTGCTTATAAACGCCGGTAAATTCAAAATTCCCCATAAAATCATCTATGTCCGGATTATCATCATCTTCCTCATCTTCAGGAATACGAAACCAGGGTTTAAATCCAAGCACCACATTGTCTTTTTCAAAAACAAATGACGCAAAAATACGATTCCAGCTACGCGATGCTGTCCCACCACGACCATTGGATTGATGCACAAAACCAACATTATAAAAGCTGTTTGTAAAACCAAGAAATTTCCAGTCATTTTTTAAAATCATAAAAATTTCTGGCTCATGATTGGTTTCACGAAAAGGCGCTGAACTATCATTATACATTTGCCAGAAGGATCGATTCGTATATGCAAAGAAAACGCCGCCTTTCCCATCAAACAGGTCAAGCACTAACGGGAACTTTACACTGATCTGAAATTTAACTTCAGTGTCATCCATGGAAATATTTTCAACAGGAAACTGATTCTCAAAGGGAGCTGCGTTAGTTTTTTCATTGTGTGCAAACAACAAAACATAATTTGGTTTGTGCACAGAAATAACATAAGGATTATCCCGGGCTGACATTTCGAGTTGAATTCGTTGCTCAATATTAGTCTCTTTAGTTACATCACCCGCATTGGTGAACTTCTGTTGACAAAGTTCACGTATTTCACCCACCGTCACAGTATTACCGGCCTGCAACATCTCAATCCGCATACAATTATCAAATTCGGAACTATATTTCTCAGCGAAAACAGTTTCTTCAGCAACAGCAGAATGTGCGCTTAAAATAAAACCCAGAAAAACCATTGCATTCACAAAATATGGAATCAAAAAATTTCTTTGTACAGTTATTACTGACATCAATCCTTTCTCTTTTTTTAATCATGGAGGCAGGCCGCTCTGCCCCCTTATTTTAAAGAACAATATTTGCAGACGATATAGCCGAGCACTACTGGTTTTGTTTCAAAAACTGCTCAAGTGCCTGCTCATAATTCGGCTGACTCAGATAAAAACCAGCATTATGGTCACCTTTTAATTTAAACAAATTCTTTGGCTCATTTGCTGCCTGGTATACCTTCTCACCCAGATGGTACGGAATAATTTCATCATCCGGACTATGCACAACTAGCACAGGATAGGTGATTTTTTTAATACGTTCTTCGCTATTAAAACCAAAGCGAATGTACATTACATGAGACAAGATTGGGAAAATGGACTTTGCCATGTCTTTACCCGAACTGAAGGTAGATTCCAGGATCAACTTATCCGCCTGCACTTCAGAAGCCAGTTTTGTCGCGATGGAACCCCCGAGTGATCGACCAAAGATAATTATATTTTTCGGCTCAATTCTTTTTGTTTGCGTCAGATAACGCCAGGCCGCATCGGCATCCTTATACATGCCCTGCTCGCCGGGCTTTCCCTGGCTTTTTCCATAACCCCGGTAATCGAAAATAAATACATTAAGACCAAGACGATGGAAAATCCTGACTGACTCCCCCCGATGTGAAATATTGCCCGCGTTACCATGGAAGAAAAGCAATGTTTTTTTAGATCCCGGGTGCGGGATGAACCAGCCGTGAAGTTGTATATTATCTTTTGTCTCCAGAAAGACATCTTCATACTCAAAACCCCAGTCTTGAGGCGTTTCACTAATTTGACTCACGGGAAAAAAGATCATACCGGGCTGCTGTACATACATAAGCCCACTGAATGCAGCAAGTATGACAAGCACAATAGTAAAATTACTCAGTATGTTATTCATAGTTAAATTGTAAGCACGACAATAGCGAGACTAAACCGCAGTTTTAATTATACTGCAGATACCTGAATGGCTTATTTTGATGTAAACCCTGGGGTAACGTCCACTATTTCATATGAATGTGGACTGAAGGAATCAAATCTCGTGATGTAACGACACAAGCGTTCCAGCTTGCCCCATTCACAGGCATTGAGTAAGAATGGATCATCCAGGTTATAATCGCGAGCAACCGATTTTATTGAATATTTCTTCTGAAACAGCTTTGGTTCCAGCCGTCTTCTGACCTGGAGTAATCCAGGTCGTCTACCAGACGTCGGATCAACTCAATACCAAGACCGCCTGGCTTTGCATCGGGTGAATTGACATCCTTTATTTGTATTGCTTTGACTGACGTTATATTAAATTCCGGGCCCTGGTCACGAATACAAATACGCGCCTGACTATCATTTACGTCAACTTTAAGTTCCAGTTCACCTTTCTTTCCCTGGTATGCATAGTTAACAATGTTCGATAACCATTCTTCAACCACAATAACCAGGCTGGCGCAGGTGTCATCATCAAGACCTCGCTGCTTCAATGCATGTTCCGTATGCTGCCTCAGATCATGAATATCATTAATATCGACTTCACCGCTGTATATACAAATAGAGTCCATCTATAAGAACAGGGATTTATTAATGTACTGGTTTGAATGAGTCGATGGCTTTATCGAGATCTTGAAATACCTCAAAGAACTGATCAAAACCCAGGGTCTTTAAAACGCGTTGAGATGCCTCTGAGGGTTTGAGCAATTTTACTGAACCGCCTTTTTCTTTGGTGCTATTGGATGTGGTGTGGATTGCTCGTAACCCGGCACTGCCGATGAAATTAAGACCACTCATATCAATCAGGATATTTTTTGTATCCTCGCTGATAATTTCCTCTGCCTTGGCTTGAAGATCTTTATAAGTGCTGCTATCAAGCTCACCTTTAAGGCTTAACACTGTGACAGTTTCTGTAAGCTTGTCGTCACCCTGATGTGTTGATATTGATATATTTAAAGTTGAGCCCATTTTGTTACCTCCAATCGTTAGACAAATGATTTATTCGTATACCTAGCTTATATTCAGATTGCGACGTTCTACAGCAAGCACTGTAATATCATCAAATTGTTTAGCGCTGCCAGCAAATTCGTTTACGGTAGATACCAGTCTAGAAACCGTTTCTTTGGCGCCATAACGGCTGGATTCCAGGGTAGCGATAACCCTCTCATCTCCAAACTCCTCGCCATCACTATTTTTGGCCTCTGATATACCGTCAGTAAAACTCAACAATACATCACCCTCTGCGATTCTGCCACTTTTTACAGCGTATTGTGCCTGGTCAAATAATCCCACAACCGGTCCGGTTGTCGGCAAGCGCGTTATATTACCATCCGCAGCGATAATGCAGGGCGCCTCGTGACCAGCATTAACATAACTAAATTCCCCTGTTTTGGGATCAAGCAGAGCAAAGAAAATCGTTGCGAACATGCTGTCTTTTGCGTGCGTGGTTGCGACATAATGATTAACCAGTCGAATCGAATAGCTCAGAATGTCATCGAAGGTCGGGGGTTTGTCGGTAGAGCGAGTTTTGTATTTTTTATTTGCCGATCCGGCTTTTTCATAAGCTATGTCGAATGAAAGTGCAGAGGATCGGATAAGGCTTCTGAACAGGCTCATAAACAGGGCCGCCCCCACACCTTTATCGCAGACATCAGCAATGACTATCGCGACACTTCCAAGGGACTTAATCTCAAAATAGTCATAAAAGTCACCGGCGACTTCACGCGCGGCATTGAAATAGCTTTCAATCTCCCAACCCTCAATTTCAAGTGCATCGCTGGGCAAGAAACCTTTTTGAATACGCTGGCCAATTTCGAGCTCATGCTCCAGTACTTTGACCTTAACTGCGCGACCAATAACGTCCTTTACAAACTGGCTTTCATTGTCACACAAACCCTGGATAATAGTACGAGCAGCCTCGGGTTGTTCATCCAGTACATTATAGAGTGATTCCTGATTAACCGTATAAAGCAAACTATCGCTATCGGCTGTGATCGAAGCTGTGCGATGTTGTGGAGAAAATGCAGCTATTTCTCCGAACATGTCTCCTGCACCCAGGTTGGCGAGCTCGACATTGTCGTCATGTACTCTTACTGAACCATCTACTACAAAGTACATCGTATCGCCTGCATCGCCTTTCTCTACAATGTGACTTCCAGCGGGTGCTTCAATTATTTCCATCGATTCAGCCAGCCGATGAACCAGACTGTCAGAGGCGTATTGAAGAAAGCGCGTACGTTGCAAGTAATTAATTCTGTTATTAATAGAGTAATTGTCTGTGTTTTTTTCAGGATAACCTGTTGTTTTTCCCATCTATATGCCTTCTTTATTATGTAGTGTGCGCACTCAAATATCCCCACTGGCGCTTGAAGCAAAGGATGCCTTACTTTCTGGCACTTTGGCAAGTTCAGCGATGCTATCCCGTTGTTATGAAACGCTTGAGAGCGCTCCAACTCCCTCATTAATATGTATATATTTCAATATGTTAAATACAAATAATCAATTTGACCATATAATGCGTATCAACCTATATATTAATTATATAGTTAACATATTAATTTGTTAGGCGGGCAACAATTGTTTCAGCGAAAAAGAAAAAAAGGGCAATTTTGAATTACAGGGAGGATCAAAGTCGATCTCTGACTTTCAGGCTATTTCTCAACTAATTTTCGCCAGATGTGAGCCAGCTCATACCTGTTCTGACATGTGCCTGCCTATACTCTATCCGTACTTAAGAAAAAAACATTTATACCCGCTCAATCAAAAACAAGGAGAAAACACATGAGCCATTCATATAATAAAAACGCAAGGGTCGCTGCACATCAGAACGCAATCAATACTCTCGTATTATTTGCCGGGCACGGT
>JAUWSG010000029.1 GCA_030610155.1 Gammaproteobacteria bacterium | reverse complement strand
TCTATTCCACCCCTCTGTTCAGCTTTTCCAGGGTTGACTCTGGTGCTTTAAGTATGTCGCGCCAACTGATTATCCCAACAGGTTTATTCTGCTCAATTGATAGAATACTTCACCACCACTGTTGCTGTAACAGATATCTCACCAGGTTCAAACACCCCTTGCGTAACGGGTGCACTACTCGATTTCTCTCTGAATGCAAAACCCTCCGTCCTGATGGGTGAACCACCTTCTTTAATATAAATTACTTTTCCGAGAGTAACGCCAGAACTTTTTGCCATTATATCAGCCTTTTCCTTAGCCGCTGCAATCGCCAGCCCAAGGGCCTTTCGTTCTAATTTCTCACGATCTTTTGTATCCAACGCGATACTACTAATAGTCGTAATGCCTGACTTAATAGCGCCATTAACAAGATCAGTATAGTGATCAAGATTTTTCAGAATGACCTTTACATTCCTGGATACATTAAACCCAATAAACGATTTCGTTTGATAATTATACTCTGGCCGAATTGACACTTCTGACGAAGTTATATCTTTTGTTTTTACACCTGTTTTTTTACATAAGGAAACCAAATCGGCTGTTTTAGTATCTATTTCATTTTTTAACGTTTCCAGCACCTTGCCTTTTCCGTTGATCGAAAACAAGAATGTAGCCATATCAGGCACAACACTTTCTTTCGCTGTTCCAGTAACTTCAATACCACCTTCTTCAGCATTCACGTATGGCGACAAGAGGCATAAACAAAAAAATACCAATGTATAATTAAATAATTTGTTTGTTTTCAAATTCTTTTTACCTCCATAATAGTTGAAATTAAGTTGTGCCTTACCCTTTAACCCAACAGTATTGCTTAATATTTCAATGGTGTCTGACCCCATTGATTCTCCTTAATGTTAATCAATTGTATCGTGTACCTGTGACTTTTCAGTCAGTTATTTTTTTTCTATGGTCTTCATTTTATCTTTCAGCTCATACTCTCCCTTTACTTTTAGAGTCACAATAACTGGTAATCTCGATTTATTTTTCCAGTACCAGCCATGGGAACCTGAAAAGGTCGCTGTTAACGATCCGGTCGACTTGCTTTCAGTATTCTTTTTGAAACTCTCGAAATAACCCGTTGTATCTCCTGCAGGATCGCCATGAAAATCATAAAATAGCATCTCGCCATCAGTTTTCCAGGCATAATAAAATGTTGCACCCTTATCTACGTATAGCTTGTATTCTATATCACCTCTGGCCGGGACACTGATGGTAATAGTGTCTTTCCAATCAATTTGGGCAACATCCAATACCGCTTTAACAGGTGATTTTTCTTTAACGGACTCATCGGCATCACTTTGGGCGACTGCCGTCGTGACAATAAACTCCTCCGGGTTAGCTGTATGTTCATAACCATGCATTTGCATTAGAAAAAGCAGGCCGCCCATTATAATCAATGTATAGTTAGCGATCAGGCTAAAGGTCTTGAAAACGTGACTTTTACGCCATGCTGCAATAATAAGCAACATCAGGGTAAGGGCACTGATTTGACCCAGTTCGATACCGACATTGAATGAAATAATATTAAGCAACAAACCGTCTTCACTTAATGGCAACTGCTGTAAGCGTGTCGATAATCCAAACCCATGAATCAAGCCAAGCCCAATTATCATCAACATCATGTTCGGTGGATTAATATTGAGGTATTTACGAAAACCATCGATATTGCAAAACGCAATATAAGTAACACTCAAACCGATGACAGCATCAATTAGAAAATAGTTAAGTTGTATTGCGTTAAATGTGGCATAAATCAACGTGATACTATGACCGATAGTAAAAGCTGTTACGTATTTGGCAATGTCCTTGAAACTGGTCAGAAAAAAGATAAACCCGAAAACAAAAGCCAGATGATCATAACCGGACAACATATGTGTAGCACCAAGCCACATATATCGCAGGTTTCCACCTTCAATAACTGCCTGTTTTTCCTCCTCTGACATGCCATGAGCATAGGCAATGGTTGACAGAATTAAATACAGAAACAAGCCTGCTATTAGCAAAAGCAGACTTTTTTCAAAATTTTTCTCTCTTTCTGTTGGAGTTTGATTTGCTAAAGGAGTAGTCACTTCAGATGCCCTCCTTTCTCCACCGCTGTCACCCAATAGATTCCCTGACCGGTAATACAACTGCCTTTATTACAAAGCTCACTGAGAACCTCATCCACATTTTCATCCTCGAGTAAAATATCTGTTCGAACTCTAGGTGCATACCCAACTGTGTCATCACGGGCTGACAGATATGCATCTTCCTCAATCTCAAGCCCATGACCTTCAGCATGGCTGAAGGTAAAACCAGGTACTTTATCAATGGTACGCAGAAGATCAGCGAGATCCTGCTGCGCACCGGTATGAACAACGAGTGTTAATAATTTCATGTGTATTCCTCCACACAAGATGACAATATGATTGACTAAATCCGACCAAATCAGGTATCTGGCCCCATTATTCCGCGCAGCAAAAATCAATTTGTTTCAGGCCAAATATGCCCTGATCCTCTTCACCCCTTCACGCAGATTTTCCAGTGACGTGGTATAGGCAAACCGCAGATGTGTATTCGCCTTATTTTGACCAAAATCGATACCCGGCGTAATGGCTACACCCTCGTCTTCCAGTAATTGAATCGCAAACTGATAACTGTCCTGAGTAAATGCAGAACAATCCGCATAAAGGTAAAAAGCACCTTGTGGCGTGCCGGAGATTTTAAAACCGAGTTCCCGTAATGCAGGTAATAAAAAATCCCGTCGTTGCTTGAATTCATCGCGGCGTTTATCGAGGATAGCTTTGGTGTCTTCATTGAATGCCGCGAGTGCAGCATGTTGGGCCGTGGTCGGAGCGGCGAGAAAGAGATTTTGCGCCAGTTTATCCAGCCCATTTATATAAGCGTCCGGTGCCACCAACCAACCCAGACGCCAACCGGTCATGCTGAAATATTTTGAAAAACTGTTAATCACGAACACATCATCTGAAACAGCCAATGCTGTGTTGTATTCTTCGTCATAAATGAGCCCATGATATATTTCATCGACAATCAGGTAACCATTTTTACTTTTTACAAAGGCGGCTATTTCCTTGAGACTTTCACCTGAAACCAATGTACCCGTCGGATTTGAGGGTGAAGCCAGCATGACGGCTACTGTGCTGTCCGTCCAGTTTTCCTCAATCAGTTCCTTATTCAGTTGATATTGTGTTGCGCCATCTACCGGAATCCCTACGGCAGACCCTTCCATGAATCGAACAAAATTACGATTACAGGGATAACCCGGATCGGCCATCAGCACCTGATCACCGGGATTAATCAACACACCGAGTGTTAATAACAGTGCACCAGAAGCCCCGGGGGTGACGATGATACGTTTGGATGAAATAGATTGACCGTACTTGTCCTGATAAAAGCCGGCAATGGCTTCGCGCAGTTCAGGCAAACCTGTTGCAGGTGTGTAGTGAGTCAAGCCCTGGGTCATGGCTTGCTGCCCTGCTTTTAATATTGGCGCCGGTGTTACAAAATCAGGTTCACCGATCTCCATATGTATTACAGAGCGTCCACTGGCTTCCAGCTCCCGCGCACGAGCCAAAATTGCCATCACATGGAAAGGCTGAATATCCTTCATTCGCCTGGCCATCGTTGGTTCACTCATAGTATTAACCGTCAAGCCTGCCTTGCGTGTAACATTTTTACCAACCCAAGATCCATAAATGTTTTATTATGTGCATCACCTTCTATAACGTTAAAAGGCATATCGGGTTCACCCATCTGGTCAACCACGATCAATGCACCATCGAATTGATGGTCCTTTGTGTAGTCGTTGATCGTGATAATGGATTTTAAACCGGCGCCGGCGGCAGATTTAATACCATTTTCTGAATCTTCAAATGCTACACAGTTTTCCGCGGATAAATTCAGTTTCTCCAGCGCATATTGATAAATGTCCGGCGCCGGTTTTTTTCTTGGCACAACGTCACCTGCGGCAATGACTTCAAACCAGTCTGCAGCATGGCTGCCCAGGGTATTTTTTAATAATGCAGTGACATTATCAACGCTGGTTGTGGTGCTAATTGCGAGCCTGATGCCCTGCCCTCGTGCTTCTGCAAATAAGCGTTCAATACCGGGCCGCAAGGGAATACCACCCTCATTTAATAATGATACGTAAAAATGTGTCTTGCGTGCATGCAAATGAGCAATATAGGCATCCAGATCTTCCACGTCCGGCTGTTCTTTTCTGAACTCATCCAGGTAGTAGCGCATACGTTCCTTGCCACCCGTAACGGCCAACAATTTTCCATACAATTCAGCAGACCAGTCCCAGTCCAGCCCTTCTTCCTTGAATGCCATATTAAATGCTGCAAGATGACCGTCACGTTCCGTGTCGGCAATCGTGCCATCGACGTCGAAAATTAATGCTTTTAGAGTTGCCATTGATTCGTTACAAAATACATCATTAAAAGAGCAGCTAAGGGTAGCCAACAACGGCTTTTTTTGCACATATTTTTTGTATGTAGCTGGATTTAGCATTATTAAAGTCAGTGGATAAAATACCGATATCAAGCCTATCATTAACTTTAAGATAGTTACATATCTACCTGTATTTATTGAATTAATACAAGTAAAACATACAAACGTACGGTATTTTTATGTACTAATTATTAAAAACAGCACTGAAGATTCATTGCGTCCGGGCGCTGTTTCTGGTAAAAATGCGCGCTCAAAATTAATTTCTCTGAAAAGCAGGAGAAAAGTTATGCCTAAAACGGCTAAAACTGCAGCAAAACCCGCTAAGAAAAGCACAAAGAAAAACGACTCTAATATGATGGAGTTTAAAGGCTTCACACCCTACAAAGAAAAGAAGGGTGAGGAGTTTATGAATGAAAACCAGGAAAAGCATTTCCGTGCCATCCTGGAAGCCTGGAAAATAGAACTCATGCTAAAAGTGGACGAAACTGTTCATCACATGCAAGATGATGCGACGGTGTTCCCGGACCCGAATGATCGCGCTTCGCAGGAATCTGAGTTCACGATGGAACTACGTACTCGAGACAGAGAACGTAAACTGATTAAAAAGATCGAACAATCGATTGGTAAAATCGACGCAAATGACTATGGCTATTGTAAAGTATGTGGCATTGAAATTGGCGTCCGCCGACTCGAAGCCAGGCCAACAGCCGATTTATGCATAGACTGCAAAGAACTTGCTGAAATCAAAGAACGTCAAATGAAAGGTTGATAACCAACCCTCGATAATTGATCTCCTGTCTAACTACAGGGAACACAGAATCTTTCCCGTGTTCCCTGTTCTTCATGATTTTAAGTCCGTTTTCTTTTCTTACCTGCTCCATAGTCTGCGTAATAAAAACCCTGTATGCTGAATGATTATGTCAGAGCAGAATGTCTCCCCCTATCGTGGCCGGTTTGCACCCACCCCCTCAGGGCCCCTGCACTTTGGATCATTAACAACGGCCATTGGCAGTTATTTGCAGGCAAAAAGCCAAAATGGACAATGGCAGATCCGTGTCGATGACCTTGACCCACCCCGGGTCGTCAAAGGCGCGTCGGATACCATCCTCAAATGTCTGGAAATATACGGGCTTTATTGGGATGGCCCGGTGCTTTACCAAAGTTCACGACACGATGCTTATCAGGCAGCACTGGATGAACTGAACAAAATCGACATGATCTACCCCTGCGCCTGTTCACGCAAAGATATAAAAGACAGCCTGGCGGCCGACACCAGAACCTCTCTGATTTACCCCGGTACATGCCGCAATGGTCTGAAACAAGGCCAGCAGGCTGAAACCTGGCGCGTGAAAACCGACAATAGCATTATCGAGTTTGAGGATTTATTCCTGGGCACCTCAAGTCAACATGTACAAAAAGAGGTCGGTGATTTTCTCGTTAAACGCGTTGGCGATTATTATGCCTATCATTTAGCGGTCGTGGTCGATGATGCATACCAGGGGTATACAGAAATCATCCGGGGTTATGATTTACTTGAATCTACCCACCGGCAGATATTTTTACAAAAATTACTCAATATCACCCCACCGGCCTACGGTCACCTCCCGCTGGTCCTGAATAATCAGGGCAAGAAGATGAGCAAACAAAATTTAAATGAAAAAAGCATTATTGACTGCGATCCCGTCCCGACATTATGTGCTGCATTACAGGTTTTAGGGCAACAGCTGCCTGATGGAATCCTGGAATCAGATATCGATAGCTTCTGGGAATGGGCAATAACTAACTGGCGGGCAGAGGATGTCCCGGCCAGTACACCTGCCGTCTATCCTTTTGATTTATAACCATTTTAACGAGATGGAATTGCGATTAAAAAGATCATATTATGAAGTCATAATAGAATTATCAAAACACAAACTCTGCCAGGGCTTGTGGCAACGCACAAATAGAACAGTACCTGGAACAACACCAAGGAGAAAGCCGGATGGCTGATGAGAAAATTTATAACGTGCCCGCTAATTTTGAGGGAAAAACATTAATAAACGAATCACAGTACCAGACAATGTACCAGCGGTCGCTGGAAGATACGGACGGGTTCTGGGCGGAGCAAGCTGAGCAGCTTATCGACTGGAACAAGACCTGGGACAAGGTCTCGGATTGCGATTTTAAAAACGCAAAAATTCGCTGGTTTGAAGGCGCCCGGTTAAATGTAAGTTATAACTGTATAGATCGTCATCTTGAAACACGTGGCAACCAGACGGCAATCATCTGGGAAAGTGACAACCCCGACGTTGATAAATCCATTACCTATCATGAACTCTACGAACATGTCTGTAAACTTGCCAATGTACTAAAAAGTCGCGGTGTCAAAAAAGGAGACCGGGTCTGTATTTATATGCCAATGATCCCCGAGGCCGCGTATGCCATGCTGGCTTGTACGCGTATCGGTGCCGTTCATTCGGTGGTATTCGGCGGGTTCTCACCTGAGTCCTTAAAAGATCGGATCCTTGATTCTGACTGTCAAACCGTTATCACCGCAGACGAAGGTGTGCGCGGTGGCAAATCCGTACCGTTAAAAGAAAATACCGACAAAGCACTTGAGTCCTGTCCCAATGTACATACTGTATTAACAGTCCAGCACACCAAAGGTGATATAAACTGGCATGCCGAGCGGGATGTCTGGTATCACGAGGCCATACAAGCAGTATCAGCCGAGTGCCCCCCGGAAGAAATGGATGCGGAAGATCCGTTATTCATTTTATATACCTCCGGCTCAACGGGGAAACCCAAGGGTGTATTGCATACAACGGGTGGTTACCTGCTTTATGCCGCCATCACGCATAAATATATTTTTGATTACCATGACGGTGATGTTTACTGGTGTACTGCGGATGTTGGCTGGGTAACAGGCCACTCCTATATTGTATATGGCCCATTGGCGAATGGCGCCATTACATTAATGTTCGAAGGTATACCGACCTACCCCGATGCATCACGTTTCTGGAATGTCGTCGACAAACACAAGGTCAATATTTTTTATACCGCACCTACCGCCATCCGGGCGTTAATGCGTGATGGTGATGAAGCCGTTACCTCTACCTCGAGAAAGTCACTCAGACTATTAGGAACTGTTGGCGAGCCCATCAACCCGGAGGCATGGGAATGGTATTATAACGTTGTAGGTGAACAACGTTGTCCGATTGTCGACACCTGGTGGCAAACAGAAACCGGTGGTGTGCTTATTACACCCTTACCCGGTTGCACGAAATTGAAACCAGGCTCTGCGACACGACCCTTTTTCGGCATTGAACCCGCCATAGTTGATGAGAATGGAAAAGAACTGGAAGGCGCAGTATCAGGTATTTTGGTGATTAAAAGATCCTGGCCTGGCCAGATGCGCACTATCTATGGGGATCATCAGCGTTTCGTGGACACCTATTTTTCCAGTTACCCCGGCTATTTTGTGACCGGTGATGGCGCCCGACGTGACGCAGATGGTTATTACTGGATCACAGGGCGTGTCGACGACGTGCTTAATATTTCCGGACACCGTCTCGGTACCGCTGAGGTTGAAAGCGCACTGGTTCTTCATGAAGCCATTGCCGAAGCTGCCGTAGTGGGTTGCCCTCATGAGATCAAGGGACAGGGTATTTATGCCTACGTAACACCGATGGCGCACATTGAGCCATCAGAGGAATTAAAAAAGGAACTGATTAATCTGGTGCGCAGTGAAATTGGCCCCATTGCGAAACCGGATGTTATCCAGTGGGCGCCGGCTTTACCCAAAACGCGCTCAGGAAAAATAATGCGACGAATATTACGAAAAATCGCCGCCAATGAAATTGATGACCTGGGCGACACCTCGACACTGGCAGACCCCGGCGTGGTCGATCATCTGATCAGTAACCGGGAGAAAACAAGTTAAGAGGACAATATCATGAGCATTACACGACAAGCTGCAGTAGCAGGTATGTTTTATCCTTCGAATGTTGAAGAGTTACATAATGTTGTGTCGAGCTTTCTGCAGGCAGCGGAGACTGGTGAGCCCACCACGACAAGACCGGTTGCTATTATTGCACCGCATGCGGGATATATTTATTCCGGGTCCATTGCCGCATCGGTCTATGCACGGTTGATTCAATATCGGAATGATATCAATCGCGTTATTTTATTAGGTCCGTCGCATCGCGTTCCATTCACGGGTCTGGCCGCCAGCAGTGCGGACTACTTTTCTACTCCGCTTGGCAAAATACCCCTGGATAAAAAGTCGGTTGAACAAGTCTCCCGGCTTCCTCAAGTAAAAGTATTGGATGAGGCCCACGCACTTGAACACAGCCTTGAGGTACATTTGCCATTCCTGCAGGAAGTGCTGGGAGAGTTTACGCTTATTCCGCTGGTTGTTGGCGAATCCCGCTCTAAAGATGTTGCCGCTGTACTGGATGTATTATGGGAAGATTCCGGCACATTAATCGTCGTCAGCTCGGATTTGAGTCACTACCATAACTATGCAACTGCCAAACAACTTGATAGTGCCACATCCAGAAATATCGAAAACCTCAACAGCCAGGGTATACACTATGACGATGCATGTGGACGCAACCCGGTTAATGGCTTAATTGATTTCGCGAAAAGCCACAATTTAAGCGCGCAAACAATTGATTTGCGTAATTCCGGTGACACTGCGGGCACTAAAGACAAGGTGGTGGGATACGGTGCCTATGTCTTCGAATAAGACTGCTAATACATACAGTCAGGACGAAAAAAATACGCTGTTACATATTGCACGTACATCAATTGAACACGGCCTTGAGATCGGTGGCCCACTGGCTATTGATACCACTTCTTATTCTGAAAATTTACAACAACCGCGCGCGACCTTTGTAACCTTAAAAATAAACGATACATTAAGAGGCTGTATTGGCACTCTCATTGCTAAAGAACCCCTTATTAACAGTATTGCACACAGCGCCTGGTCGGCCGCATTTGAAGACCCACGCTTTGAGCGGCTCTCCATAGATGAATTCGATAAAATATCAATATCACTTTCGATTCTCTCACCAGCCGAACCGATTGAGTTTAATTCTGAAAAAGATCTGATATCTAAAATCAGACCAGGAATTGATGGGTTAATACTGGAAGAAGGCTATAATCGTGGCACATTCCTGCCGTCTGTCTGGGAATCTTTACCTGATGCAGAAATATTTCTTCAACACCTGAAACAAAAGGCGGGTCTACCCCCATCCTACTGGTCAGAGTCAATCAAAATCGAACGTTATAGCGCAGAAGCAATAGAATAAAATACGCCCCCTGGAAAAAACAAATAAGGCACCGATATCACCACCCATTTACCGCAAAGGCGCAAAGGACGAAAAATAATATTTTTTTAATAAAACTTTGCGTCCTTTGCGGTGAAGACTTATGGCGCTTTTTTGTCCTGCGTCACGGCACCCGCTTCGACAAATAGACATTCACCAACTGAGTCAATTGAACATACGCGTTGATCGACCCAGATCGTATTAGCCAATTTTGCACCACTGAGATTTATACCCGTAATATTTGCACCTGATAAATCCGCATTTGATAATACCGCGTTTTGAAAATTCGCATAAGCAAGATTAGCGCCTTGTAAAACGGCGAATGACAGGTTTGCATTTAGCATATTCGTATTCGACAAATCCGCATTACGTAACACACTGCCAAGCAGGTTACTATCACTCAAATTACTGTATTTAAAATTTACCAAACTATAATTGCCGTACGCCAGATCACTATGACTAAGATTTGTATTCTTGATACTGGAGCCGGTTAAATTTACATTACGCATCCGTGCATTCCTTAAATTAGCCTCATCAAAAACTGAGCCTTCCATTTGACAGTCACTCCAGTTGACATTCGGCCCTGGTACTAGATTACATTGTTTTACTAATTGCACTTTAACCGGGGTGGATTTTACAAAATAGCCAACAAACACTATAAAGTCCGCTATAACGACAAGAATCCCGATTGATTTCGTTTTTTCCTGCTGCTTACCTTCCTTGAATATTTTTGTTTTTACTTCCCTGTGTTTTCTTACATCGGTAGACTCAAGCGATCTTCTGTCGCCTGATCTTTTTTTATCTTCTGTACCTGCCCTCTCGTGCTCCCGTCGATCACCTGCCAATCTTTCATCTTCACGATATCTTGCAAGCAATAATCGTTCCTCTGCCTCAGGGCTATCCAGACTACCTTTAAGTTCTTCAGGGATCAGATCAGGAAATTCAGACAGGGCTCTCCAATTTACCTGATCTGTACTGACTTCATCAATTAGCTTTAGTCTGCCAAGCAAGATATGCCGGGTAACCTGTTTCGACGGGAACGGACCACGTATTATATTATCGTGCCGCGTATATAATAAGAGCCGTCTTTTCATTATCAGTCAAATTAAATATTTTTAATTGCAAGCCTGCTGGGGTTCCAGCTTGTTCATCATCACAATCAGCTCTGCTTCACCGTGTGAAATACCACAATTATCAATTACGTCTCCTATCGCCGCCCCATTGCCTAACAAAACTCTAGCTTGACTGAAAGATCTGTTCTGCGGTTCCGTTTTCTGTTTGCTTTGATTAACTGGAAGAACTCTGATATTTGTATCCAACTTATCAGCATCATCTCCTGTATTAACTACAGCTGCACAAATTGCAGACAAGTCACCTTGTAAGGATTTATTTATCAACAAAATTTCCTTGTATTTCTTGTTTAAGGTCCTGATTTTAACGCCCGAATATACAAAAAATATGAAACAGGCTGTAAACAACCCAATAACTGTTTGCATCAATATGGCATCTGTCATTATTCAATCCTTCATTTTATTTTTCTGGCGCGATGACTATAACAACTCTTCTGTTTTGTTTTCTGCCTTTGGCCGTAGCGTTGCTTACTACAGGTCGATACTCGCCATAACCGATGGCAGACATATTTTTCGGAGTCACCCCATTTTTCATAAATAAATGCACAACACTGGCAGAGCGAGCTGCAGATAACTCCCAGTTTGATGGGAAAATTTCTGTTTTTATTGGGACATTATCGGTAAAACCTTCCACTTGCACGAAGTATGGTTTTCCTTTCAATATTTTTGCGATTTTTTGCAGGGCAGGAACGGCCATATTTTGCAGTGACGAGCTACCACTTTGGAAAAGGATACTATTATTTATTTCAACCTCTACGCCATTATTTCCAACATCAACCTTGACCAGACCATCATCTATCAACGTCTTCATTCCTTGTTCCAGTTCCAGGTAAATACTTTCCAATGCCTCACCTTCTCCGAAAGCATCATCACTGTCTTTATCCAGTAAAACGCCGGTAATCGGCCTTTTAATGTCTATATTTAACATGGCATTATTTTCATCTGCAGATGAAACGATAGCGGTTCTTGGCGTCTTTCCCAGAATTATCGGCGACATGTTCGATGAGTCCTTGCCAAAAGCCGTCGTCAGAGAGTTTGAAAGCACTCTATATTTACCTTCATTAACTGAAGAAACCGAGTACATAACAACAAAAAAAGCGAACAATAAGGTAATGAAATCAGCATAAGACACCAACCATCGATCACGATTGTCATGCTCTTCCGGTTGCCTGTTACGGGTTCGTGCCATAATCCACCTGTTACTTCAGATAGCCATTCAGCTTTGTTTCGATATTTCGCGGGTTCTCACCTTCAGCAATTGAGATTAAGCCTTCAACAATCATTTCACGCATTCTGGATTGTTGACCAATAATGCCTTTCAGTTTCCCTCCAATCGGCAATAGCAATAAATTTGCCAATCCAACACCGTAAATGGTCGCAACGAAAGCCGTTGCTATACCTGCACCTAATGAGGAAGGATCCGCGAGATTCTGCATGACATGAATCAAGCCCAGTACCGCACCGATAATGCCTATCGTTGGCGTATAACCGCCCATGATTTCGTATAGTCTGGCTGCATCCAGAGCAGACTTCTCATCTGAATCAATTTCCACTTCCAGGATGCTTCTGATGACTTCGGGTTCACTACCGTCAACCAGCAACTGTAAGCCTTTACGGGAAAATGGGTCTGACTCGGATTCAACCACCGCTTCGAGCCCCAGGAGACCCTCTTTTCTTGCGATATTGCTCCAACTGATAATATTTTCCACTGCAGCCAGCACAGCAAGTTTTGGTGGTAATACAATCCAGACAGCCATCCTGATTGAATACAAAAAGGTTGATAATTGTGTCTGAACCATAACGGCACCCATAGTACCGCCCAGCACAATCAACATTGCAGGGCCATTCAGTAGCGAATCAATATTACCGCCTTCCAGCGACTGCCCAACCAGGATTGCACCTATTCCGACTACAACACCAATTAAAGTTAAAATATCCATTACAATGATTCGCCTGCTAATTGTTCACCGATACCCATGATTGAACAAACAAAATTTACTACGGTTTCTTCTTCATCACTAACGGTAGCTTGTTCCGGAGTATTTTGAATTTTCTCAGGCGAGGATATTAAGGCAGGCCCTGATGGCTCTTTATCAGCCGTATTATTCAGGGCGTAAAACTGTTCATTTCCTGACTGTATTTCATTTACCAGACTTTGTACTTGTGCCATATATTCAACCGTGATCACACTTCCTTTACTCATATTTTTCTCAGTTACTATTTATTTTACCAATTCACAAATAAAGGAATTGTTTACTAGGCACTGACTTTTATCGCTTCAAATATTTTCCCTGTTAACGAAATGATTTATTTTCTCTGCATCAAGAGGATTGAGACCAAAGGTTCATCCGTGCCTGCAATCTGATAACTGCCTGAGAGTGTATCTGACTGACCCGGGACTCACTCACACCGATAACTGAACCAATCTCTCTGAGATTCAACTCTTTGTCGTAATACAAAGACATAACAAGACGTTCTCTTTCCGGTAGTCCCGCAATCGCCTGAGATAAATTTCTTTTAAAATCGTCTCGTTGCAATTTATCGTAAGGTCCTGACATTTTCTCGGTCAAACTCAGAGACATTGAATCGTCGTCCATACCAACATCTTCGTAACCAAAAACCTTATGAGCATTTGATTCTTTCAATAAACGATGATATTCATTCAGGCTCAGACCCATTTCATCGGCAATTTCATGGTCTCTTGCATCACGACCTGTCTGGTTTTCTATTTGCTTGACTATTTGCGCAATCATTCGCGCCTTTCTATGTACAGAGCGAGGTGCCCAGTCATTTTTTCTGATTTCATCCAGCATTGCGCCACGCACTCTGATACCCGCGTAAGTTTCAAAACTGGCACCCTGCTCGGAATTATAATTTCGGGAAGCCTCAAGCAAGCCGATCATTCCGGCTTGAATGAGATCATCAGGCTGTACACTTGGTGGTAATCTACTAATCAAATGATACGCAATACGTTTTACTAAAGGCGCATATTTGGTTACCAGATCATCTGATTGTGTATTCTCGCGGACTGACACATAGCTTGCTGCTGCACTCATTCTAATTATCCCCCAATCTCTTGACTTGCCATGATTAATCTTTCTACAAAAAACTCCAAATGACCACCTGCATTAGCAGGGACCGGCATATTTGCGGTTTTTTGTGCTAGTTTTTTGAATGCCATTGCTGCTTTACTACGTGGATAAGCCTCAACTACTGCTCTTTGCTTTTGCACTGCCTTGCGTAGATACTCATCCTGAGGAACTGCTCCCATAAAATCCATTGCAACATCCAGATACCTGTCTGTTACATTTACCAATTTGTTAAAAAGCATTCGACCTTCCTGAACGCTGTTCACCATATTAGTAAGAATATGGAACCGGTTTATGCCATAGTCCCGGTTTAATAATTTGATCAATGCATACGCATCTGTTAGTGAAGCAGGTTCATCACAGAGTACAACAACAACCTCTTGTGCTGCCCGACTGTAGCTAATAACACTTTCAGAGATACCTGCTGCAGTATCAATAATGAGCGTATCAAGATCGAAATTGAGTTCGCTGAATGCCCGAATCAAACCTGCATGCTGCGAAGAATTTAGTTCTGCCATAGCTTGCGTACCAGATGAAGCAGGCACAATCTTGATACCCGCAGGACCATCAACAAGGATGTCTTCCAAAGACTGCTCGCCATTTATGACATGCTGAAGATTATAATGAGCCTGCACGCCCAATAACACGTCCACATTTGCCAGACCAAAATCGGCATCCATGAGCATTATTTTTTTACCTTCATTAGCCATTGCAAGAGCCAGATTTACCGACACATTCGTTTTCCCTACTCCACCTTTACCGCTGGTAACAGCAATTACGCGGACAGGCTTGGTGCTGATAGCTCTCTGCATACCCATTGGTTGTTCATATGTTGCTTCAGACATTAGCATTAACCGATCTACTCCAAAGTAATTTCTCTAATGATTCTTCCAGGCCACCCATTTCAAGCATTAACGATATACAACGATTCACAATATATTCCGGTTTGATATTTTCAACGTCTTCCGGTACACGTTGACCATCACTGACATATGCAATAGGCAGTTTATTTTCTACTACGCTTGAAATAATCGCACCTAAATTCACAGCCTCATCAAGCTTTGTTAAAATACAACCATTTATATTTTTACTATAAGTTCGTATCGTTTCTTTTAATGATTCATATTGAGTTGCAGCAGAAACAACAAGAAAGGTTTTTCTTTTCTTTGATGAAATCTTGTCAAGCATTTTCAGCTGGCTTTCAAGTCTTTCATCCCGGTGACTCATTCCTGCAGAGTCTATCAACACCAGGCCCTTGTTCTTGACAAGGCCCATGGTTTCGGCGAGTTCTTTTTCATTATTTACTGTATATACTGGAATATCGAGAATGCGGCCATATGTTCTTAATTGCTCTTGTGCACCAATGCGGTAACAATCTGTTGTAATCAGGGCAATATTTTCTTTACCATGCTGTAGCACGTACCTGGCTGCCAGTTTTGCAATTGTTGTTGTTTTACCAACACCTGTCGGGCCGATCAGCGTCACAATACGACATTTTTCCAAAATACTATTTTCTACTACCAGCACTTCACCAATAAGTATTTTTACCGCCCTTTCCCATGCTTGCTTTATATTAATGTCACCAGGTATTTTGTCAGCAATGCTTTTACACAGAGAGGGGGTCAGTCCTAATTCAATTAAATTTCTGGTTAATTTCGCACGCAAGGGGTTACGTCGTGCTTCATCTCCCCATGCCAAACCTGACAGTTGTGATTCCATCAATTTTTTTAAATCACTTATTTCACTCTGGATATCAACCAGAGTGGAATCGACTGGAGCACTATAGTATGCGTTACTAACTTGAGTAGATTCTGAAATTAAATCTTTATTTGCAACAGACTCGAATTCGGTAGGTAATATTTTATTTACTTTTGAATCAGAATTTCTAGCTGAGAGATTCTTGTAATTATATTTGTCGTTCGGGTTTGCGAATTGTTGCTTGAATATATCTGCATCATTTTCCAGTGTAGCCAGGACCTCGACACCACCCGCTACTTTGGTATTTGATAGAATAACAGCCTCTGATCCAAGCTCCCGGCCAATGTCACGCATCGCTTGTTTCATGTCTTTGGCTTTAAAATTTCTTGTAATCATGTTATTTAATTCTTCTTAAAAAAAGTAGTTATCGTGTTATGTTGCAATCGTATTACTATCAATATTTGCAGCTATTTTTATTTGTTTGTTATCCGGTATCTCGTTAAATGCCAACACATATAGCTGCTTGTTCTGATATTTCCTGCCACTGTGTCTGTTCCTGTAAAGCCTCAATCAGTCTCTCTGCAAGTCCCGGTTCAATCCCGGTAAATTCATTTGAACCACCTTGCACAGACTGTTGCAATATCTGTTCCAGTGGTGGACCCAGGTTCATAATAGGCAATTCCGGCTCTAACCCATTGATTTTCTGTACTATAGAGAGAACGTCCCAGAGCGACCCGGACAGCCTCCGTCAAGGCGACGGGATTTTGACTCTTTGGCGCATTGTCCGCCAATGTTTCAGCAATTATTCTGATGTTCTTAATGCTGACCTTCCTCCTCAAGTAGGTTCTGTAATACCTTCACTACAGTGCCTAATGGCAACGCATCAGGAGCCAGTTCCTCGACGAGCATTGGTGCGGCCTGTCCAGGCTTGCCCAATAAGTGCTGTACTTCCTACCGGCCCAACAGTTCATGGGCATGCTCCTGCAGAATATTACTCAAGTGGGTTGCCACCACAGTACTGGCATCAACAACGGTATATCCCAATGACTGCGCCTGCTCCCGCTGGTAAGCCTCGATCCAGACCACGTCCAGTTCGACCGCAGGATCTTTACCCCCAATACCCGTGATCGCCCCGGAAACCTGACCCGGGTTAATGGCTAATTCACGGTCCGGACGGATTTGTGCTTCTCCAGGAGTGACACCCATCAAGGTGATGCGGTATGCATTGGGTGATAAATCTGGATTGTCTCGAATATGTGCCGTGGGTATCAGAAAACCCAGGTTCTGCGTCAGCTGTTTGTACACACCTTTTAAAGGAGCACTATTCGTTCCCGTGTTCCCATGGTCAGTGTTGCAATTATTTTCATGGCCCCGTTATCAAACGAGGAAAACCGGCCCATCCGTTTTAATACAAAAGCGCTGGCTGAAATCACAACCAGAACAACAAAAAGACCTGCTATGACTTGTAAAATACACGAAGTAGAAACGGGATTATTCAGTTCCTTAAATATTTCTTTATTAGGTTCGCCTGCGAAAACAGAATACCGGCGATGAATATTTTGCGTATCATTTCAATTTCTTGATACGATCTGCAGCAGAAATAATGTCTGTTAAACGCACACCAAATTTTTCATTGACCACTACAACCTCACCATGAGCAATCAGTGTGCCATTAACAAGCACATCAAGCGGTTCACCCGCCAATCTATCAAGCTCTACAACTGAGCCCTGATTCAAATGCAGAAGATTTCTGATACTAATGCCGGAACGTCCTATTTCAAGAGAAATAGTAACTGGAATATCAAGAATGACATCCATATTCACATCTTCCATATTCTTTGTATCACTTTCATCTTGCAGATTTTGTAATGCTGCTGGCTGATAATCCTCTCCATCCCCAGCATCCGCCAGCTCACTTCCTGCTGCCAATAGATCAGCCAATTCGGCATTCTGATTATCAACGCTATCGTTATTTTTCGTGTCATCCGCCATCTTTAATTCTCCAAACAGTCATATGCTAAACCTTAGCTGAAATTATTTTTTCAATTACTCTTACTGCAGCATTACCATGTGATACACCATATTTTCCTCTTACAACAGGAATACCTTCTGCCCTGACCGTGACTATGTCAGGTACCTCAATCGGTATAATGTCACCCACACTCAGATTAACGACTTCTTTTAATGTCAATTTTGTTTCTGTTAATGTGGTAACAATTTCAATTTTTGCTTCCTTGATTTCTTCAGTAAGCGCGCACGTCCAACGTTCATCTCTTTCTGATACACCGCTCTGGATACCAGCATCAAGAAGCTCCTTAATAGGCTCCAACATTGAGTAAGGTAATGTAAGATGCAAATCTCCACCACCACCTTCCAGTTCAATATGAAAAGTACTGACGACAACAACTTCGGTTGGACTAACTATATTTGCGAAATGTGGGTTAACTTCCGAACTCATATACTGGAACTCTACAGGCATAACCGGCGCCCAGGCTTCCTGCATATCCTTAAATGATGCTTCCATTATCATGGTAATAACGCGTAATTCTGTTGGAGTAAATTCACGCCCTTCTATTTTTCCGTGAAAGCGTCCGTCTCCACCGAAAAAATTATCAACAACCGTAAATACCAATTTAGGATCGAAAACCAGTAATCCGGCTCCCCTTAATGGTTTTGCACGGATCAGGTTAAGGCTGGTAGGAACAAACAGACTATGAGTATATTCTGCAAATTTTAACATTTGCACTCCGCCAACCGAGACCTCTACATTGCGTCGCAAGAGATTAAATAAACTCTTACGAAAATATCGTGCAAACCGTTCGTTGATCATTTCCAGCGTTGGCATTCGGCCACGAATAATTCGGTCCTGGCTGGTAAAGTCATATAACGCGACGCCCGATGCATCAATCTGAACATCACTATCTGACTCTACATCACCTGCAGACACCCCATGTAACAGGGCATCAATTTCATCTTGCGATAATAAATCGTTTACTGACATAACATCACCGAACCATCATTGAGTTACAAAACTTGTAAAATACAAGGCTTCTATTGCTGAATTCCCTGTTTCTTGTTCCAGAATATCCTGCACTTCTTCTAATGCTGCTGTGCGTAGCCTCTCTTTGCCTTTTATCGTTTTTACATCCTCATAAGTACGACTACTAAAAAGAAATGTCAGATTATTCCTGATCGCCGGCATATGCTTTTTAATCGACTTAACAACCGATTGATCGCGTGTCATCACTTCAACGCTAACCTGTAAAAATTTAACCCTGCTTTTACCTTCAAAATTGACAACAAATGTAGGCTCGATTGGGACATATATAGCTGTTTTTCTGAGCTCACCGGAATCTTCTTCATCGACAATCTCTTCTTCGTCAGAATCGAATTCAGCACCCTGATCGTATCCATCAGCATCTGTTTCGCTCCTGGTATCAAACATGCCGGTAAAATAAAGTGTACCCACCATAGTTCCGCTCATTAAAACCAGAACCAGAACAGCAATAATTCCGTATAACACCCATGGTTTTGTCTTCTTCGGTTTTGTTTCAACTTCTTCAATATCGTTGTTATCATTTCTTGTTTCGATAGATGCCATGCTTTATGAGTCCCGGAATTGATCTGCCTCTATTGTATTAAGGCTACTTATTAATCACTGCTCATCTAACTGCAAATTAGATGCCAGCGTGATTACAGGTAATTTATTAATAATAATCATTGAGTTATAATGCATAACTTAATGCAGCCAAAGATTTGACGCTCTGATACAACATACGTAGACGGGAAGTTGGCGTGGCGCTAAGCAAAATAATCGAGGCTTAAACATAGACTTACAAGTATATTGAGCTTGCTGTAACGGCAATAAGTAAAAACTTATATCACTTAGGTTAGTGGTTCGAAGCATCAACATCAGGCTGGGACTGCCTGCAAATCAACCAATAAAGTATCAAAAAGAATATGAAACATTTTTCAGAAACTAAAATCATCTTTCGCTTTTTTCTAATAACGGCTCTGCTCTCTTCGCCGGTGGCTGCGTTTGACTATTTACAACCTTTACCGGATGAAATACCTGTGCCGGCTAATAATCCAATCACGGCGGCCAAAGTTGAACTTGGTAAAATATTATTTTTTGATTCGCGCTTATCTCTTGACGGGACATTGTCCTGTAACAGCTGTCACAACATAATGTCAGGCGGCGAAGATGGCCGTGCATTTTCAATTGGCTTCCAGGGTAAAAAAACCAGACGTTCAGCACAAAGTTTATGGAATGTGGCTTTCAAAACGGTTCTTTTCTGGGATGGGCATGCAAAAAGCCTCGAGGCACAAACAATAGAACATATTCTCGACAAAACCATCACCGGTTATACAAATGAATCTGATTTCGTTAAACGCATCAAAAGCATTGGTGGCTACCAACAGGCATTTAACAATGCATTTAAAAACACATTCAACAAACCAGTAGAAATAAACCTGAAATTAGTATCCCAGGCACTTTCAAGTTTTGAACGTACACTCACCACACCTGATAGCCGTTTTGATCGTTACATTAAGGGCGAAAAGTCACTCCTGACAGAACAGGAAAAACGAGGCATGGAAGAGTTCAGGTTGAAAGGTTGTATCGCATGCCACTTTGGCGTTAATTTCTCCGGACCTGCACCAGGCCCGGCACTCAAAATGGGAGACGGATTTTATGAGCTCTTTCCCAACAACCGTGGTAGCAAATACGACAAACTCTATAATTTACTGGAAGACAAGGGAATATATTATCTGACTAAAAATCCGGGGCACGAGTATATGTGGCGTGTACCCTCACTGCGTAATATCGCTTTAACTGCCCCCTACTTTCATAATGGTAGCGCCAGAACATTACGTGAAGCGATTTTGATAATGGGTAAAACACAATATGGTCATGATTTATCTGACCAACAAGTCGAGGATATCCAGGCATTCCTGATGAGCCTGACCGGGAAAACCCCTGATATTACATTACCCAGGTTACCTGTATCTTCTGGCAAGTCAGTATTTTAGAGACAGACCTTTTACCACGGGGCGCACGGGGAAAAGATTAAAAGATTGTTTTTTTACCACGGAGGTCACGGAGAAAATATTTTTAATTTAAATTCTTACTCTCTTTTTTCTCCGTGACCTCCGTGGCAAATCCAGATTTTGTTCTTCCGGTACTCGGTACTAGGCCCGGTCTTTGTCAAGGTCGACTGCGTTAATATAGGAACTGGAGAAAAGAGGTTTGCCGATATAATATCCTTGTACAAAATCAACACCGATGTCTTTTAATATATCAAAACTCTGTTTGTTTTCTACAAATTCAGCAACCGTTTTTTTACCGACTGCATGGGCCACTTCGTTCATTGACTTGACCATCGCCATATTTAACGCATCCGTTTCAATACTACG
>JAUWSG010000171.1 GCA_030610155.1 Gammaproteobacteria bacterium | reverse complement strand
ATAATAACCTGAAATAAATTATGGTATCAAGCTAAATAGCCAGAAAATACAGTCCAATACCGGCAACGGCCATCATAGCACCGGCCACGGATTTGATACTAATGTGTTCTTTAAAAAAGATGGCAACCAATGGCAGAATAAACAACGGGCTGGTCGAATTCAGCGTCGCGGCCACAGACGCGTAAGTGTATTTTAATGCAATGACCGAGAACCAGGTGCCGAGAAACGTACCGGTAATGGCGGCCAATACCAGCCAACCCAGCAGTTTGGTATTTTGCAGTGGTTTGACCCAGTCCAGTAACGCACGCGACATCACGCCCCATGCCGCCAGACTCATAACGGCGGCAAATTCGCGTGTGAATGTGGCTTCCAGCGTCGGAATATTTGCCACTCCCAGTTTGGTTAAAATGATGCCCAGTGCATTGGTGATGACAAAGGCGATGGCAAACAGGCTGCCGCTACCCAGGTGTGCGGGTTTTGCATCGCCTGATGATCGATCCCACAAAACATAAGCGATGCCCGCAATCGTTAACGTGATTCCCATCCAGGCGCTCGATGCGATACGCTCGTTTAAAAACAAAACAGAAATGATCGCGACACAGACAGGAATGAGTGTGCCAATCAGTAATGTTATTCTGGGGCCCATACGCACCAATGTGGCGAAATAGAAGGTGTCGCCCAGGCTGATGCCAATGATGCCGCTGATCGCAAGTATGGCCAGGCTTGATCTGTCCAGTGTGAGCAGGTCGCCCGGTATGATAAGGATGACCAGGCATAAGGTTGCGATAATGCCTTTTGCGAAATTCATGGCAACAGGGCGCATATCCTCGCCAATCTTTTTAAAAAGAATGGCCGAGATGGCCCATAATAATGCCGAAGCCAGTGCGGCCAGTGCCCCGAGGATGTGATGGCTAAATTCAGGTATGATGACGGTCTCGCTAAATAGTTGTAGTGTTTATTGTAATTACAATAAATTCAATCATATAGTATAAGCTACACTGATTTAACATGTTTTTTAATTGTAAAAAGGTTTTTCAAACGTATGTTTAAATTCAATCCGTCGGTTATTTCCGTGTTTATTTTGCTAATGAGTCTCAGCTTGTTGTCAGCTTGTGCGACGCAGACGCAAAAGCAACCAGCAGAAGTCATACCGGGTTACGACCGGATCATTTATCCGGGTGAGCTGACACTTTATTATTCCAGCGCAGAGGAAGAGGATGGCAAGCCTTATAAGGTCATCGCCAATAACAAAGAGTTTCATATATTTGGTGAGGCAGTAAAACCGTCTATCCAGAGTATGTATTTGCTCGAGAACAGCGTGATAAATGAAGGTGATGCAGTGCTGGATATTGGCACAGGCTCAGGTATTCAGGCTGTGTTTGCAGTTGAAAAGGCGAGCCAGATTGTTGCCACCGATATAGGCAAAGATGCGGTTAAAAGCGCAAAAGAGAATATCAAACGATTTGGTCTGGAGAAAAAGATTGATGTACGCCTGGGGGACCTGTTTGAACCTGTCAAGGAAGGCGAGAAGTTTGACGTGATTATCAATAATATCAATTACCCCGAAGATGAAGAAAATGAGGAAGATCCTTTATGGAAAGTGCATGAACGTTTTTTCAGGGATGTGAAGCAATATTTAAAGCAAGACGGCAGAATTTATTATCAATCCGGGTTTTTGTTTAATATTCCGCGTATTCAAAAAATGCTGAAGAAAAACAAACTGCAAATATTTGAAATGAAAATGATTACCGCAGTATTGCATGAGAAGGAGTTAATCTTATATGTGATAAAGCGGGAAGCGTATTAGATATAAAACAAAGACCTTTTACCTCGGGGAGCTTGGGAAAGGTCTTCTGTTAAAATATTTTCGGAATAAACCGGTACTTCACTTTCTTTTTATATTCCTGATATTCCTCATGCTGGTTTAGATGCCGTTCCTCGGTTAATGCTCTGAGGATGTAGATGGTGAACCACATGCTGTAACCAACAATGTATTTTATACTCCAGAAGCTTTTATAAAAGCAGGATTGTATTAGCCAGAATAATAATTTGAATGTTGTGCCCGGGTGGCGAATGATGCCATAAAACCCTTTTGTCTGGAGTTTCTTTAAGGTGATATTAGCGACAGACGGACCCAGTGAAATATCGGTATAGATATGGGCGACCAGCACCACTAACTCTATTATTTTTATTGTATAGAGGAAGGCCAGATTATCATAAACAAGCTGGGTGGGGTTGTCTGTCACTACATTGGGTGCGAATGGGAAAATATATCCTGTTGCCATATTTAACGGCGCGTAACAGAAAAGACAAACTGCCCAGCCGCCGAATGTCATGTCTATCGAGCGGGTGCGGTTTTCCATCCATCTTGATTCAATGCAATAACTCAGGCTGGCATTGAGTATGTCGGCAATCCAGAGGACGGCGGCTAACCAGTAAAGGATGATCAGAAACTGGTGCGTACTGAATTCAGTTGAGGTGTAAAGCATGGACAACGATATGTTGCTATACAGCTGGACCACCATGACCGGAATAAAATAAGTCCGCATCACAAAGTTGAGTAACACTTTTCGGTTGTATCTTTTTCTGAATACCCGAAATATTGATTTTGTGTTATCACCCCGTAATGCACGTATTAAAACCTGTTTGAGCATGTGTATTACCCGGATCGCCGGGTCATAATAATCTTCAACGCGGGAAGCTTTGAAAATGCCCGTTAGCAGGAAATAAGGCAGGCCGACAATGAGATATATATTCAGGAAGTAATCAAAAAATAGCTGGTTAGGTCGGTAGTTGTTGGAACTGTAATAGGGAACAAAATCAAAAAACAGGTAAGCGATATAGATAAAGATAAACCAGACAACATATCGGGCGATCGCTTTTTTAAATAATGTGGGTATGTGGATCTTTGTTGCAATTGTAAATTCACTCAGCCCTTGCTGCTGGCGAATGAAGTTGATGATGCCGTATATAATAGCCAGTACGAAAATAGGGATATAGAAATATTCTTCCCTGAAACCATAATTTTCAAATAACAACAAGGTAGCCGCGACAACGGAAAAAGTGGCGAGAACGTAAAAATGCGGGGATATATTATTATTCATGGATGACGGATGCAGAACGATAAGTAAATGAGGCCCTTAAGCAGAGGTTCCCAAGCTGAAATATCCCCATGATTTTGGTAAACTTGCTTTAACTATACCTGATTACCCCGGTTGAGATAGAGATTTATGTTGTTGATTGTCTGGCAGCGTCCCTGGAAATTTCGATGATTCGGATGATTCGCGCGGTCGCCTCATTAAAAGTTACTTTGGTTGGAATCATCATGTTGTCGGTTGGGGCTGCCCTTTCCTATGACAACCGCATCGATTCCACTGCGTGGGTGATTGTGGTGCCATTGGCCTTTTTGTCTGTCAATCTGCTTGCGGCCATTTTTACCAATCCGCGGATTAACAAGCAGCCCGGCTTGCTGGTTTTTCATATATCCTTGCTAGGAATAGTGATATTGGCTGCGATTGGGCGTCTGACGTACCTGGACGCCCATGTGGAGATTGTGCAAACCCAGCCATTTGATCCTCGTAGCATGATGGAGGAGTATAGAGGGCCGTTTCACGCCGGGTCACTGGAAAAGGTACAATTTATACAAGGACCATATACGGTGGATTACGAGCCGGGCATGCAGCGTGGCCTGACTTTCAGTGAGGTTTTTTTACCTGATGCACAAGGCAACAGTGTGTCAAAAATTGTGGGTGATGACCGTCCATTAATACTGGAAGGCTACCGCTTTTACACTACTTTCAATAAGGGATTTACCGTTTTATTGACCTGGATACCGGACCAGGGGGCGCCTGAGACCGGGACAGTCAATATGCCTTCCTATCCGCTGTTTGATTATAAGCAGGCTAATAGTTGGACACCGACCGGCGGGGAGGAAATTAAATTCTGGCTGCAATTGCAAACCGGGATGGATCCTGAAGCCAAATGGCGGCTGGATGGACGGAACGTATCCGGTGTGTTGGTGGTCACACAAGACAAGCATCGCGTTGAGTTGAATCCGGGTGACACCCTTTCTGTTAAAGGCGGGCAATTACGCTATGAAAAATTGCTGACCTGGATGGGATATAAAATTTATTATAATCCGACCATTAAATGGTTATTTTTTGTTTCCATGCTTAGTGTATTGGGAATGAGTTGGCATTACTGGAAAAAAATGGCCTCAAAGCCGTGGCCTGATGGGGTCAAGGATCCTGAGGTTAAATCTGATAAATCAAATATGCAGGGGAAAACTGTTTGAATCCGTCTGAAATTGCAACAGAGCTGCCCTGGTTGTGGTCAGGACTGGCGGCTTATGCGTTGGCGACATTCGTGGCTATTTGGGGTGTTGCGCCTCGTCACCATGTCGGTCACGGAACTGCTGGAAATATTAATATTGATACCAGGCAGCATGAAAGGCTGGTCCTGGGCTTGCTGTTAGCGGCGTTGGTATTTCTCACCATCGCTATTGCACAACGCTGGGTACGCATTGGCCATGGCCCATGGATCAGTTTGTTTGAATTGCTGATGAGTCAATTACTGAGTCTGGGCGTTATCTTTACGCTGGCTTACTGGCGTCTGCCCGGTTTACGGGCCAGTGCGGTCATTGCATTGCCGATATTATGGGTGCTTGGCACCTGGGTATTAATGTTGGATCCAAAAGCCAGCCATTTTCCTGCAACCTATTACAACGAATGGAAATGGGTTCATGTATTTTTAGGTAAGGTTTATCTTGCGCTGCTGTTGTTGGGCGTTGCCTTATCCGGCGTGATGATCATGCGACGATTCAAACGCACCGCCGTTTTTTTTACACGCATGCCGCCGGATGCAACGCTCGATAAAATTGCATGGCGTTTTATGATGCTGGCGTTGGTGTTTGATAGTCTGATGTTGATTGCCGGCGCGGTTTGGGCGCAAGATGCCTGGGGGCGTTACTGGTCCTGGGATGCTCTGGAAACATCTGCTTTTCTGACCTGGCTTGCGCTCGCACTGGGATTACATTTGCGTCTGACATATCGCATACCTGCCTGGATTAGTGGTTTGATGATCATCGGGATTTTCGTGTTGGCCTTTACCACCTATTTTGGCATGCCTTACCTGAGCCCGTCTGCTCACAAGGGCATGGTATGACAGCTGTTGCCAACGCGGTCAGTGCACGCAAATCAAAGCAGGGCGAATTCGAAAACCTTGTCTCCATTATTTCCATTATTGCAATCCTGGTGATAACGGGGCTGATTGCAAACCTGATGTCCAACTCCTATTTAATACCAGCGAAATTACCGGTGTATGCCGACCGGGTAGATAAAAATCAGGGTGCCCGGACGCAGGCCCGCTTGAGTGACAAGTCGTCCGTGGAATTACAACATCGATTTGATCAGGCCATTGCACTTTTACATGCAAAACAATATATGTATGCAATTACGGCATTGGACCGTGTACTTGTCCTGGCCCCCAATATGCCCGAGGCATATATCAATATGGGTTTTGCCTATTTAGGTCTCAAGGACTATATCAGTGCTTTAGCTGCTTTTGGCCGGGCCTCGGATTTGCGTGTGGAGCAGGCCAATACCTACTGGGGTATGGCGCTGGCAATGGAAGGTTTAGAAGATTATGAAGGTGCGCTGGGTGCAATGCGATCGTATATCCATTTATCGACACCTGATGATCCATTTCTACCAAAAGCACGCGCGGCATTGTGGGAGTGGGAAGCCAAGTTGGGAAGAATACCGGGTGTGGGTACTGCGCCGGATGAACAGAATAAAAATAATCCAGATTAATGCGCTTTCCACGGGCCTTTTGTCTTTTCCTTGTTTTGTTTGTGCTTCTGCTGACGGCCTGTGAAGAAACCCCACTGCCACCTTTAAAGATCAATAAGGGCGAGGACTTCCCGGCGTTTAATGTAAAAGATATACAGGGTGAGCCAATTGCGTATCAACATCAGCCCGGGAAGGTATCGATCATCAATATCTGGGCAACCTGGTGTGGTCCTTGCCGGTATGAATTGCCCAGTTTGCAGCGTCTGCAGGAAAAACTGGGTCATGAAAAATTTTCGGTAATTGGTTTGTCAGTGGACAGTGATGATCACCTGGTGCGTGAATTTCTGATCGACCGAAAAATTTCTTACCCCAATTATCTTGATACTGACATGACAATCGTCAATGATACCCTGGGGATCAGGATTTATCCTTCCACGTATCTGGTCAGTTCTGATGGTGTTGTACAGGATGTTATAGAGGGATGGCGCGAATGGGATGATCCCGCGCTGTTACTGACGATACGGCAGTTAAATAAAAAATAAATCAGGTTTGACTGATATGCTGGCCAAAATTAATTT
>JAUWSG010000109.1 GCA_030610155.1 Gammaproteobacteria bacterium | reverse complement strand
GGGTGCCTGTTTTTAAAGACAGTGGCAATGCAGCTTCTGGCGGCACCCCCAGTCTTGCATTAATGACAGAGTCCATGCCGACCATCGCTTTGGCATAACAGGACTGAGCGGCGGTGTTATAGGTATCAAACTGGTATGCAAACGATTGAACAGGCAAAGAGAGCGCTATAAAACTCGATATTATTAATATCCACTTCATCTGACTTACCTCCTTATTTCAAAGCAACCTGTAAATGATGACTCGCATTACAAACAGGAAGATCTCGATGCACCTATAAAAATAATTAATGGTTTCTATAGATACTCTATATTGAAACTAAAGTCTGACTACGTATTCCTTTTGGACATCATCGCAGAGAAAAATTCCATTTAAATGCGACCATTTTGATCAGGATTAACTCACACACAAAAACTATTGCTTATAATTGCTATCGGCACTTATTACGATGAATTTAGGGCTGTTTCTATCAATATTTTTAATAATGATCCTCATATTTTCCTGAAAATATCCGCTATTACTTCTGAAATAGTCATAGTGAACCCTGCTGAATTTATTGAAAATAATCAGGGTTGTGTTGTATGGGGTATTGAGGTCGATTAATGAATCAAACGAACCAGTCAAAGAAAGTCAGCCTTTCTGTTTTAAAAAACCTTGTTCCAATAAACTCAATTTCATCTGCGCACCAGGAAGAAATTGCCAAAATGACGTCTGTTAAATACGTCAAGGCTGAAACGAAAGTAGTCAAGCAGGGGCAAAGCGACAGTTTTCGTATTTATCTGTTATCAGGTTTGCTGGCAATTGAATCGCCTGATTCAGAACCAAGGTTGATTAAAGGGGGGAGTAAGGAAGCTATGTACCCCATAGACCATTATCAGCCTCATCGAATAACAGCGATTACAAAAACAAATGCAGCCTTTATTGTTTTGAAAGATGAGGTCGTCGAGAATTATCTGGCTTTGAATCAGGGTGTGGGTCTGGAGGTTGATGAAATCGATGATGATCAAGCGGATGACTGGATGACTAAAATGTTATGTACCAGGACCTTTTGCGCAATTCCGCCTCCAAATATTCAGGCAATGTTTATGCGCCTGGATGGAATTAGTGCCGGGCCTGGAGAAGTAATTATCAGTCAGGGTGAAGATGGCGAGCATTTTTATATAATCAGTAAGGGTAAATGCAAGGTCACTCGCACGGAAAGCGACTCAGGCGAAGAAAAATTGCTTGCAGAATTAAATGTGGGTGACAGCTTCGGGGAAGAGGCCTTGCTTTCAGCAAGGAAGCGCAATGCAACTGTCACGATGGTAACCGACGGCACATTGATGCGCTTAAATAGATCAGATTTTGAAGAACTGCTTAAAGAGCCAATCGTTAAATCTGTTGATTATGCAGAGGCATTGTCATTGATGAACCAGGGATACCTGTTACTGGATGTACGACATGAAAGTGAGCATGAAAATGAATCTATTGAGGGCAGCATTAACATTCCGCTTAATACGATACGAACTGAAATAGAAAACCTGGCTGCTGATGCAGAATATATTGTTTATTGTGATACCGGTGCGCGTAGTGCCGCTGCGGCCTTTCTTTTAAATGCATATGGACTCAAGGCAAAGATCATACAGGGAGGCCTATGTTCCCAGAATGCAGCCTGAATTTGCAGTTTTCAGCCGCAATCAATTCGTCTCAGATACTTCAAAGGTTCCTTTATATCAAATAAATTTCCATCTGTTAGCGCAATACGTTTAAAATAGCCTGCATTGTCATTTAACAGCGCTTTTAAAATACACACTTTATTCACCAGCAATGAAATCATGTTATGTACACCATAGATGAAATAATGGGTGATGATGGTTTATTGTCACAGCATTTACCAAATTTCGCACCCAGAAAACAACAGATCGAAATGGCGCATGTTGTTTCAGAGACCCTGGAAAAAGAATCTGTCTCTGTGATCGAAGCGGGAACAGGTACAGGAAAAACATTTGCCTATTTGATTCCTGCCATGTTGTCTGGGCAGAAAGTCATCATTTCCACCGGCACAAAGAACTTGCAAGATCAGATATTCAAACGTGATCTGCCGCTGGTCAGGAAAATACTGGGTATTCCATTAACCGCGATGATGCTCAAAGGCCGTGCGAACTATGCCTGCTTGTATCGACTTGAGCATGTGGCTCCGTTCGAGCTCAGATTAAGTCGTCAGTTTGAGAAGGACCTCGTGTTAGTGCAGGCATGGACAGGCCGCACAATAAGTGGCGATATATCTGAATTAACTGACCTCAAGGAAGACTCGCCAGTATTGCCTTATGTCACATCAACCGTTGATAACTGTTTGGGACAGGATTGCGCTTATTACAATGATTGTTTTCTGATGCAGCAAAGGCGGGAAGCCCAGAAGGCAGATATACTGGTTGTAAACCATTATCTGTTTTTTGCAGATATGGCCCTGAAGGATGACGGCTATGGGGAATTATTGCCGGGTGTCGGTGGCGTTATTTTTGACGAGGCCCATCAGATACCGGGTATAGCCGCAAGATTTTTTAGTAAAAATATTACCAATAATCAACTCGTCGGTCTGGCAAACGATACCCTGACTGAACAGGCCGAAGATGCGCATGATGACCTGTCGCTTGCTGATTGTGCTGAAGATTTAAAGGCTAAAGTTGCGAAACTTAAATCAGCACTTGATCGCTTGCCCGGTCGTGCAACATGGGATGCGATAGTTAACAGCACGGACACACAACAGGCCTTATCTGATCTTGATCAATCTCTGGACCTGCTAAGACAATGTCTGGAAGAAGCGGCACCAAGAGGCAAGGGGCTTGAGGGCTGCTGGCGACGCTGTATCGGATTACAGGAAAAATTACGTCTTCATCTGGAAGGCAAACAGGATAACTTTATACACTGGTATGAAGTGTTTAAACGAGGTTTCACCTTCAGTTTAACCCCTATGCGGATGTCCGAGATATTCAGTTCATATATGAAGTCAAACAAACTGGCGTGGATATTTACATCTGCGACCCTGGCTATCGCAGATAAGTTTGATTATTTTAACGCTGAACTGGGACTAGATGATGCACGTAGCTTGATACTGGATAGCCCATTTGATTTTCAGCAACAGGTTTTGTTGTATCTTCCTCAAGGTATGCCTGAACCTAATAGCAGAATGTACACCTCGACAGTCACGGAAATGTTATTACCTGTTATCAAGGCCAGCCGTGGCAGGGCATTTTTATTATTTACCAGCTACCAGGCACTAAACGAGGCCCATAAATACCTGGTCAACAAAGTAGATTATGAAATACTGGTGCAAGGCAGTATGCCACGTTCAGAATTATTAAACCGGTTTCGTGACTCAGGCAATGCCATATTAATAGGTACCAGCAGTTTTTGGGAAGGTGTTGATGTGCGTGGTGAAGCATTGTCATGTGTTGTTATCGATAAACTGCCGTTTGCCAGTCCAGGTGACCCGGTCCTGCAAGCCAGAATGGAGGCAATGCGCAATGAAGGTCGTAACTCGTTTATGGAATATCAATTACCACAAGCAGTCATTGCCCTTAAACAGGGGTTTGGGCGTCTGATAAGGGATGTGACTGACAGAGGCGTCATCATGATTTGTGATCCCCGGCTAAAAACAAAAGCCTATGGGAAGGTTTTTCTGAAAAGTTTGCCAAAAACGGCTTACACGCAGGACGTCAGGGATGTTGAACAATTTTTCGCGATTCAAGACGAAAACGTTATTGATGAATAACGCAGAATAAACTTCCAATGAAAATATTAAGTATAGATACATCAACTGAAGCTTGTTCGGCTGCGCTTGTGGCTGACGAGGAAATACTCGAGCGTTTTGAGATCGCGCCGAGTAAACATTCCGGATTAATTTTGCCGATGATTGATTCCCTTTTGAACGAAGCGGGATTTACAGTGTCTCAACTGGATGCGATTGGTTTTAGTTGTGGGCCAGGGTCATTTACCGGCTTGCGTATTGCCGCAGGGGTAGTACAGGGTATTGCGATAGGCGCAGATCTTCCTGTTATACCCGTATCGACATTAGCGGCACTGGCCCAGTATGCATTTGAAGAAAAAAATGAATTGAATGTTCTTGCAGCACTTGATGCAAGAATGAATGAAGTTTATTGGGGTATTGTCCGATATGATAATCAGGGACAAATAATTCACGCAGGAAAAGAAGTGGTTTGTTTGCCTGGGCAAGTCGCGGTGCCGGATGAAGACGAATGGTTTGGTGTTGGCCCCGGGTGGACGCGCTATGCAGATGAGATGCGTACAGTCTCCACAAATAAACAACTGAGCTGGGAAGATAACGTTTATCCGCATGCCCGATACATTGCTTCGATTGCGGCAAAAGATTTTGTAAAAGGCAAGCTGGTTGCGCCCGAGCAGGCAGTGCCGGTTTATTTACGTGACAATGTCGCGAAAGCCAAAGCAAAAAAATAGCGCATGAGTATAAACCAACCGGCGTGATGCCGGTGATTAAAATGATCTAAAATTAACGTCAGGTATTATAAAATTAGTACGATTTAAGATATTGCTCTTCAAGGTGTACTGCTGTTGCAAAGGATGTTGCAGAGATAGAGCTAAAGTTAAATTGAGTGGTAGGAACCCCGGTTTTTTAGCCCGCCTTGATTGTAAGTGATTAATTAGAAGCTCACTATAACCATATGAAATATTTAATTATTATAGTTGTAATTTTTACTGTATTGCAGATATCGGGCTGTGGGAGCACCGATGACCGTCGTTATTCATCCCGGCCCATGACCCGTATTGAAGTTCAACGTCTCGTGGCCATCAGGGAAGGTCGCGAAATCCCGGATTTGGCCGGCAAAGATTTATCTGATTCTAATCTCAGTGATATTAATTTTCGTGGTGCGGAAATGAAGGGGGTCTCGTTAAATGGCTCTTCATTAGCGGGTGCCAACTTGTCAAATGTGTCACTGCTGGATGCAGATTTGAGAGGCAGTATTTTAACAAATGCAAATCTGGAAAATGCTGATTTAAGAGGCGCAATACTGGAAGGTGCAGATTTGTCTGGTGCTAATTTAAAAGGTGCTGATTTACGCGATACAAGAATGGCCGGGGTTGTCTTGAACAAGGCAATTATTCAGGGCGTGAAGTTGAGTGGTGCGCAGTTGCCAGGCGCGAAATTAGTGGGGGTCTATCTGGGTGGAGGTCAACTGAGTCAAGTAAATTTCAGGGACGCTGATTTAAGGGGATCGGATTTTAGCGGGACAGAATTAATTGACGTAGATTTTAGAGATGCAGATCTTAGATTGGCTGTACTGAGCTCGACGAAGATGTCCAGGGTTGATTTCCGGGGTACAAAACTGGAATTGGCTGACTTGTCATTTTCACTGATTGAAGATGTTAATTTCAGTAAGGCCGATCTAAAACGAGCAGACCTGAATGAAGTAGTTATAAAACGTTCGAAACTGGATGGCGTTGATTTGAGTAAGGCAAGGTTACGTAAGATTCATATTCGTAATTCGACTATCATTGAATCTAACCTCAATGATGTAAATATGTATCAAGCTAACATCAGCTTTACAAGTTTTCGCTATAGTACATTACGTAAAGCCAATTTGATTGGGTCTGATTTATCCAAAACGAATTTTCAAAATGTCGATCTCAAAAATGCAAACTTATATAAATCGATTTTGATAGAAACAGATTTGAAATTTGCTCTTCTTGTCGATGCTGATTTGCAATATGCGGACATTAAACGTGCGGAGTTCGGTGGCGCAGATGTTGATAACGCGAATTTTAAATCCATTCGAAATCTCGATCTGGCTATTGGGCTGGATCGGAGCCGTAACCTTGATCATGCGAATTTTTAAACTCGTGTTGGTGGGTGTATTGTAATATATTTTACCCGTGCCCCTCGTGGTAATCTTTGGTCTTCCTTCTAAAACCTGAATCCAAATTTAGCTGTATAAGAATTATTCTCACCTGTTTTATCCCACTCAAGTCCGATGTCCATCACGAGCACGTTTATATTTACGCCAATGTAGGTTTTGTTGACAGTAAAACTTTCTTTTACAAGACCTGCACCGCCCGGAAAAGGTTCGGCCGCTATGCCTTTAGGCGTGCTATCTGTTTCAACCCTGCCTATGCCGCCATAAGGTGTGAACATTGCAAAACCTTTGGAGATTGTCAGTTCCAGACCTTGAGTAGAAAAATCGAGTTCATCAATGCCGCTTACATCTGACATGGTGTAACGCAACGCCAGGGCGGGCATGAGAGTGCTGCCATCCAGAAACGCATAACTAACCTCAAAGCCTGTTGTACTGATGTCATATCCAGGGATTTCACTATAGGCAATACCAAAGTCAATGCCTAAAGGAAGTCCCTTGTGAAAATGCAATCTGGGTATCACGATGGTATCGATAATTTCACCATCTGATACGGCGGCAACCCAGGCTGCTGCATTTTTCATATCGGTTGCAGTTATTTCAAGTGCGATATCAAATCCCGCCCAGCCAAGGGGTTCCGCCGGTTCAACTGCCTTGTAACTCAAGGCCGATGCCGCATCTTCCGAAAATAATCTGAAATCTTGCTGGTCCAGTAGTTCGATGCCTCCAAGATCAGCCGCCTGTACCGATGATGTTGCAAGCAGCAGAAAGATTGAACCTGTCTTTAAAAATTGTTTCATGTATTAAACCTCGATCTGGTCAGCAAATCCGCGATGCTTTGACTGGCCGTCAGTACGCGTTTTGAAAATGAGAACTACATCACATAAAAGCGAACATAATCCTTTCGTATCCAAATATTAGCGTTCATTGAATGCAGTTCTTAAGGAACTGGTTCGCATTACGCGATATTAGTCACGGGAAAACATTGGTTACGAGAAAGAGAGCTGAGGATTTGCTTATTCCGGGGTATTGGTAAGTTGTTCAATGATTTGTTGATAGCTGTCAAGTCGACGCTGACTGATTTGCCCGTTGAGTACGGCAGCCTGCAGTGCGCAACCCGCATCCTTCAAGTGTGCGCAATTTTTAAACTTGCACCTGCCAATAAATGGTCGGAATTCAATAAACCCGTGGATAATTTCATCGGTGCCCACGTTGTGTAAACCAAAGTCCCTGACACCGGGAGAGTCAATTAAATTACCACCCTGCGGTAAATGATAAAGCCGGGAAGCCGTTGTGGTGTGTTTGCCTTTGTCTTTTGAATCAGAGAGTGTGCCTACCTGAACATTTTCATCCGGTAACAGGTAATTGATAATCGTCGATTTGCCAACCCCGGACTGACCGGCCAATATGCTTGTCTTGTTGTCCATAACAGAGAGTAAATCGTCAAGGCCATGTGCCTGAGTTGCGCTGACCATGACAGCCTGATAGCCAATAGCAGAATAATTGGCCAGCATTGCCTTTATCTCATCGGTTTGTTTTTCATTCAGCATGTCCGCTTTATTAAATGCGATCACCGGGGTGACCCCCAGGTTTTCTGCTGCAACAAGGTATTTATCGATAAGTTCTTCCCGATACAGGGGTTTTCTCGCACAGACAATAATTATCTGGTCAATGTTTGCAGCGACCGGTTTTAGATTGCCATGGAAACCTGAGCGTGTCAGCAGGGATTGACGTGGCATCAGTGTTGTTACAACACCTTTTGAATCCTGTCCCATGTTCCAGTAGACCTTGTCTCCACACACAATAGGTCCGAGATTTTGCCGGGCATGACACTTGGTGATATTGCCATTGCTATCTTCAACATCCAGTGTGACACCATATTGTGAAACGATAATGCCCGGCAAGTGTTCAGTATCAAATTCTTCCGACGAAGTATCAATTTTTTTGCCCCGGGCTTTGGATAAACGTTTGTCCTGGTTTTCCTTGATACGGCTTAATTGTTGTTTTGTGAGTTTACGTTTGGACATATTAATACAGGTTTAGTTGTGCTTGACTCTGCGAGCAGAACACACAATTTAGAGTTGTGGCGGACGAATTATATTGGTGAAAGCATATCGACGGGGAGGGGCGGGAAGTATTTTGCTCCTTGTTCATAGATAACAGCTTATCAGGCAACAGTTCTTCAAATAACAGCGCATCAGGTGTTTTGTGTATCAGATAAAAGGGCATTGATTTTCGCCGCACAAATAAAATCATTTTCTGACAGCCCGCCTATGGCATGGGTGCTATAGCGAATATGACAGCGGTTATAGCCGACTTCCATATCGGGATGATGATCTTCCTGGTGTGCGATCCAGGCGGCCGCGTTAACAAATGCCATGGTTTCGTAATAATTTTTAAAACGAAAGCGACGGGAGATCTCCTTGCTTTCACTATTCAGAGACCAGTCTGTCACTTTTTCCAGCATTGTTTTCACCGCATCCGCTTGCAGGGGGGCAGTACCTGCTTCACAAGGCTTGCAGTGTTTCTTTTCCAGTTCGCTCATATTCTTTTCTGTATATGGATAGATCAGGGTTATATTGTAGCGTAAGTTGGTGTTTAAATCTTTAAATCAGGCAATAAGGAGAAAATTGCCGTATGCTATTATAATGTTACTTTTATCAAATGGCCTTTACCCGTGACGCCGGATGGCGAAATATTAGAGGCAGGAAAAAAATGAGGAAGTTATGGCGACAAACGATAATAATCTGATATGGATTGACCTGGAGATGACCGGCCTGGACACGCAAGCTGATGTCATTATAGAAATTGCAACCATTGTGACGGATGGGGATTTAAATGTCCTCGAAGAAGGCCCGGTCATGGCAATTCATCAAAGTGATGAAATTTTAAATGCGATGGACGAATGGAATACGAAACAACATGCAAAATCAGGCCTGGTCCAGCGCGTCAAGGACAGTCAAATTACTGAAAAATATGCCGAGCAAAGAACCATTGAGTTTTTGCAAAAACATGTGAAGCCGGGAAAATCACCCATGTGTGGTAACAGTATTTGTCAGGATCGCCGGTTTATGGCGCGCTGTATGCCTGATCTTGAAGCCTATTTTCACTATCGCAACCTGGATGTCAGTACGCTCAAGGAGCTGGCGCGTCGCTGGTCGCCGGATGTTTATAAGGGTTTTTCAAAAAGCGGTGCACATCTGGCGCTGGCAGATATTATAGAGTCAATTGACGAACTGAAATATTTCCGTGAGCATTTCATAAAAGTGTAGGAAAAAATGTTGACTTGCTGATTGATAATCTGGAAACTCATAGGCTATGGAAATGAATTTATTCTCAAAGAACGTGTGTATTGCGCGGATGCTGAAAAAGCCCGTCTGGCTGCGCGTGGCGGCGATTCGGCATTCTGCATGCCTTTGGGAAGATGATAGAGGGTTTGGAAACACAAGCTAAGGTTTCACAAATTTCTGAAAATTCCAAAGGCTGCAGAACCCCGGGTTCTACAGCCTTTTTTTTAGCATTTCTTTTTTTTAATGGAATGAGATGTTTTTTGAACTTCGAGATAAAGGATCAGGCACATGTCTATACCTGCCGCTTATGTTGGCATTATTATAATCTGGTCGACCACGCCACTGGCGATCAAGTGGAGTGGCGATGGGTCCGGGTATTTGTTTGGTGTGACCAGCAGAATGTTGATCGGTGTATTCCTTTGTTTGTTATTGATTAGTCTGCTGAGTATCAAAATGCCATGGCACAAACGTGCTGTACAAACCTATATTGCGGCAGGACTTGCAGTCTATGGTGCGATGTTAAGTGTTTATTGGGGTGCGCAGTTTATTCCTTCAGGTTTAATCTCTGTGCTGTTCGGCTTGACACCCTTTGTGACGGCTGTTCTGGCGGCAATCTGGTTGCAGGAACGAAGTCTGACTGTGGCTAAACTTATTGCCATGTCACTGGGGATATTCGGACTGATATTGATTTTTCGTTCCAGTATTCTTGTTGGTGAGCAGGCCATTCTGGGCATCTGTGCAGTACTTTTGTCTGTTTTTATCCATGCGACGAGTGCAGTCTGGGTCAAAAAACTGGGCGCGCAAT
>JAUWSG010000185.1 GCA_030610155.1 Gammaproteobacteria bacterium | reverse complement strand
GGTGATAGCGCGGCCAACATCATGCAAGAAGCCGGCATTAGCGGCGATATTCTCCCATGGCGAGATGTTTTGCATGAAGGCCCGGTGCCTGCCGGTCTGTCGTTGAAAAATCTGTCAGACGTGCGTGCTCGCTATCTTTCAAGCCGCAACTGGACTGGTACATTTGAACAAATAAGGGATTCGTTTAAAGACAGGGATGAACTGTTATCGTCTTTTGATCAATATGAGAAGACTGTGCTCTGGTTCGAACATGATCTTTATGACCAACTACAAATTCTGCAAATCCTGGACTGGTTCTCAGAACAGGAGCCTGGTGACAATACATTAAAAATGATATGTATTGATCGTTATCTCGGGTTGCTGACGCCCGCAGAGATGGCAGCACTGGTAGATGAAGAAAAAAATGTCACCCGCGCACAACTAGCACTTGCAAAAAAGGCCTGGAAAGCATTTTGTGCTCCATCCCATCAAGCACTCCAGGACCTGCTCAATGAAGATACACAAGCACTGCCCTACCTTGATGGCGCGATAAAAAGATTGCTTGAAGAATATCCTGATCATAAAAACGGTCTGTCACGTACTGCAAACCAGGCCCTGCTTATACTCGCGTCAGGCCCCTTGCCCCCGGGACAATTATTTGGCAAGTATATGGAGACGGAAGAACGCCAGTTTTTAGGTGACAGCAGTTTCTGGTACATTCTCAGAGAAATGCTTGATTCTGACCCGCCTCTACTCAGCTTACCCGACAATATTGACCTCACCCTGCCATCGACACCAGACCAGCGGTTAATGATTACGCAAACAGGAAAAGATGTTTTACAGGGTAAGCAAAACTGGCTGGACATTAAACAGATAGACCGATGGATTGGTGGTGTCCATTTATATCAAGGCAATATCTGGCACTGGAACCCACAAAAGCAGAATCTGGCATCTGTCAGTTCCTGATCTATCATCGCTTTAATTTAAAAGGTGATTACTTTGTATAAAAACAACACAAGATATATTATAATTTTTCTTCCTAATTCTGACCCGTCACAAGGAAACAACACCCCATGAAAGTTATCGTTAAGTTACTTTGTATTTTTGGCGTGCTCGCCGTGCAACAAGTCGCATTTTCTGCTGTGCTTATTGAATCAAAACAGGGAAATGGCTCAATTGATAAAGTTTATATAAAAGGTGCACAAGTCCGAATTGATTCCAGCACCGAACCAGGTTATGTGTTAATCAATACCGACAAGGGCACCATGCATGCCGTCAACCATACTGAAAAACAGATAATGGATATTGGCGAGGCGATTAGCCAGAACAAACAAACAATGCCGGGTAAGAATAAATTTGATATAAAATTTTCAAAGAAAGGTAGTGGACCGACCATCGCCGGGTATTCAACGACGCACTATGTCATCATGGTCAATGGCCAAAAATGCAGTGATGAATATACTTCCAAAAAATTGATGAATGATCTGGGTGTTGAAAAAACATTTAACAAGCTCATGACAATGTTTAAAGACCTGGCACCTGATATGTCAGGCATGATGATGAATCAGGACCCATGCATGGCCGCCGAACAACAAATTTTGGGAAATTATATGAAACATGGTTTCCCGATGCGCTCAGTAGATAAGAACGGGTCGCTGGAAACTGAAGTCGTAAAGGTAAAAAAGAAAGCGTCATTACCCGCCGGCGGTTTTGATTTTCCTAAAGGTTACAAAATGGTGGATATGAGCCAAATGATGCAAGGTATGCCTGCAATGCCGCAAATGTCACCTGAAGATATGAAAGCGATGGAAAACATGGACCCGGAGTAAATGAAACAAATGATGGATGAAATGATGAAACAAATGCAACAAATGGGTAAACCACAATAAAGTCTGCAGTCACTTTCCTTCTAGTATGATTAACGCCGCCGCTATGAAATATAGCGGCGGCGTTTTATTTTTATAGTTTGAATAATCCGTATGACTATTGCATACGGGTAATCACCACTTTAGCCGCTGAACCCTGCCAACGATGTGACTCATCAAGCGCAGAGCTTGCCAACCCATCATCACTGGTCACTACGCCCGCATGAATGGCAATAAAGTCACCGGTATCATCACGTACCGCATTAAACCCCTCACCGCCCGCAGCCGGACCAGGCATGGTACCTGCAGTTTCAGTGTTTAACTCGGTTCCGGCATCATAAGCATGCGCCAGCATGGTGATGCTATCACCCGCTGCGAGATCACCAACCAGCACATTTGCAATACCAGCAAACGCGTCATTAGTGTTCGCCAGCATGGCCGCGACGGTTATTTCAAGATCAGAGGCTTCTATTGTCGTCAACATCACTGTTTCAGACGCACCGGGGCCAAATGGACCATTGCCTGAGGCGACGGTTCCCAGCACATCGGAACTGACTGCCGCGTCACTGAGAAAAACAGAGGGGTCCCCGCTTTCAGCAAGCATTTCCAGTCCAGCACTTGCAGCACTACCGGCCTGCCACGCCTGATAATTTGAATGGTGCGCAATCACACCGAGTGGTGTCAGCGGCTGGCCATTCGTTATATTGGTGACCGTGACCGAATATGTCACCATCGCGACGGGCATAGTGACTATTGCATCATCATCTTCATCATGAAAACAACCACTGGTAAACACCAACGATGTACCGATCAATAATATTGAAAGAGTTTTAGCTTTAATATGCATTTTCATCGAACACCTCCTATGGCGTAACAGTGACGACAATTTTTGCAACAGGGTTCTGCCAACGATGGATGCGACTATCTATGTCACTATTACCACCGGCATTATCAGTGTCACCCAGGACACCGCGATGTACATGAATATTGCCATTCGAATCAGCACCTGCGACACCCCCGCTACCGCCCGTATCGGCGCTACCACCTGGCATACCTGCCATACCTGCCACACAACCCACAGCCAATAGCTCATCGTTTGCTTCTGTACCGGCATCGTAAGCATTCAAATAATAGGTATAGGTGCCTGCTTCGGCGGGAATACTTTGCGCATCCAGCCCCACAAAAGCATCATTACTGGGCAGAACCATAGCAGTCACTGTCAGACTGTTACTGGTCGTGTCTATCATAGCGGTGGTACTTGCCCCCGCCGCTAATAAACCACCCGCCGGATTACTAATAGTGTCCGCATCTACCACACCTGCTTCACCCACCATCAATAATTCACTTAAATCACCACACTCGGCCATTAAGCCAATCGCGGATGACGCCGCGGCCCCGACCTGGAACAAATGTGTACTTGAGTCATGCGCGGTGACCAGCAAAGGTGTAAAAAGATTTCCATGTGTCAAATTAGTGATTGTCACATCCCACTGCGCCGCCTGACTCGACAGACTAAACGAACCGAGTGTGAGTGCCGAGCATAATGCCAGACCAATGTGTTTTGAGTTCATCCTGCTTTCTCCCTATAAAGTTAATCAACAAGTGGAATAAGTTTGTCGATAAAGGTTCACAGGGGTGTCTCCCGCTCATCACAAAAGTATCACGCGGGTCATCTCATTGAACACAATACGGAATGTTGTGCGTCGAATATGACTGATCAAAATAAATATTTTTGGAACCTGTTTAAATCGAAGAGTGGATTATTAAGGAAGCTCCAGGTGACCCTGCCTTTGATAGAGTATTTTTTGTACATTTATCATACGAATCTCGCACTGATTCTGGCAATTTAATGGCCACTGAAAATGTCCATATTAAATTTCTTTCTTCTGACATACGCAGCGCATACAATACGCGCTTCTAATGTGTACACGCTAAGTTATTGTTTTTTATGAGCCACAACCTCAGCCCATTAAAGCCAGAATTTGAACCCACACCCGGTCAACGTACAGACTGGGGGCAGCTTTATGGCTGTAGCTACGGACTGGTCATTAAAGAAGCCAGTGAAAAACATGACGGACCCCTGGTCGTCATTACACCCGATACACCATCAGCAACACGACTTGAATACGAATTACGATTTTTCCTCGGCGAGCGGCATCCCTGTTTCAGCTTTCCGGATTGGGAAACATTACCTTATGACAACTTCTCACCACACCAGGACATCATCTCCAATCGCCTGTTGACGCTTTACCGTTTGCCCGAATTAACAAATGGCATCTTGATCGTCCCTGTCACCACATTAATGTCCCGGCTGGCACCCCGGCACTACCTTGAAAGCAACAGTTTAATGCTCGATACAGGCCAGACACTGGATATTGATAAGATGAGATTGCGCCTCGAAGCAGGTGGTTATCAATGTGTGTCCACCGTTTATGAACACGGTGAATTTGCTGTGCGCGGCAATATTCTTGATTTATTTCCTATGGGCAATGACCAGCCTTACAGAATTGATTTATTTGATGATGAAATTGAGAGCATCAGGACATTTAACCCCGAGGACCAACGCTCAATAGAAAAAGTAGAGCGCATCCGTTTATTACCTGCTCGTGAGTTTCCGCTTAACAAGGACTCAATTGCCCAATTTCGTGAAAATTACCGCACACGGTTCGAAGGCAATCCACAGGACAGCATTATCTATCGCGACATCAGCAAACTGATCGCACCGCCAGGCATCGAATATTATTTGCCTCTGTTCTTTGAACAAACACAAACCTTGTTTGACTATCTACCTGATAAAAGCCTGATTATTACTACCGATGATGTTAATCAATCAGCAGAACTGTTTTGGCAAAATATCAGCGAACGCCATGAACAATTGAGCCATAACATCGACAAGCCTTTACTCAAACCTGACGAGGTGTTCCTGCAGGTCAACGAAGTATTTGGAAAAATAAACCAATTTCCTGTTGTGCGCATGCAACGCTACAAACAGGAAGATGAAAGCCGGGCAACCAATTTCGCGACTGCCCAACCACCCGTTTTAACTCTGGATGTTCGTGCCGCCCATCCTACTGACCCATTAAAAAAATTCGTCGACCAGTTTCATGGTCGTGTCCTTTTTGCGGCCGAAACACAAGGCAGACGTGAAACACTGCTGGAATTTCTACGCGGCTGTGATCTCACACCCGGCTCTTTCGATAGCTGGCATGATTTCATCAGCAGTGAATCAAAACTGGGCATCACTGTTGCGCCACTTGACAATGGTCTACTCATAAATGATCCGGCCATTGCGGTCATCGCCGAGTCACAACTTTTTGGCGAACAGGTCATGCAACGTCGGCGTCGCAAGAAACGCCAACGTGAAACAGACCATATTATTCGCAACCTGGCTGAACTGAACCCCGGCTCCCCTGTTGTACATGAAGATTATGGCGTTGGTCGTTTTCTGATGTTACAGACCCTTAAAACCGGCGATATCGAAACCGAGTTCCTGACGCTGGAATACGCAGACGGCGACAAACTGTATGTGCCGGTGTCCTCACTGCACCTTATCAGCCGCTATTCAGGAGCATCTCCGGAAAATGCCCCCCTGCATAAGCTGGGCAGTGATCATTGGGAAAAAGCCAGGCGGAAAGCCAGCGAAAAAGCACGTGATGTCGCGGCAGAGTTACTGGAAATATACGCACAGCGTGAAGCACGCAAGGGATTTGCCTACACGGTGGATGATCAATATGCCGCCTTTTCAGCGACGTTCCCTTTCGAGGAAACACCTGATCAGGAAGAGACAATCATGAACGTGGTTGCCGATATGGAGTCAATAAAGCCGATGGACAGACTGGTCTGCGGTGACGTTGGTTTTGGT
>JAUWSG010000100.1 GCA_030610155.1 Gammaproteobacteria bacterium | reverse complement strand
TCCCCGTGGTAGTCCCTGGTCTTGACCTCCCGAATCAGGTCATCCAGCCTGCCAGTGTCATGACGGCAATGATGGTTACCCAGACCATGATAGAGCGCATACAGAGTTTGAGTGATTCATTGACGCTATCGATATCCAGAATATCTTTCTTGTCTTCTTCAGTCGCTGCGCCTGTCTGCGCGGCGCTCAGGCCAATGCATGTCAGTATATCGTTGTTTTTATCCGTGGATGTGTTGTTTTCACCGGTTTCACGCCAGCATTCCTGTGCATGCACAAAGCTGCCGCTGATGGCGTAACTGAGTGCAGTCAAGCGACTGGGTATCCAGTGCAGGATGTATTGTAGTCGTATGGCAGCCAGGGCAAATTCGCTTTCGTCTTGAGTTCGGGTTTTTTCCTCCTGAATAACGCATGCAAGGCGAAACAAAGCTGCGCCTATAGGGCCGAGAATAGCAAACCAGAACAACACGGATAATAATCTTCTGCTTGTTTGTATAAATATTTCCTTGTTCAGTTTCAATATTAATAATGTTTCATTTGATGGGATGTCGTCATCCAATACGTTACCCAGGTGTAATAACGCGCCCTCATTGTCTCCCTGTTTTCTGGATGCAATGAAATCCTGTACCTGCTCGTGCATTCTTTTTGGGCCGATGGAATAAGACAGAATAAAAATGCCGAACAGAAAAGAGAAAAAACTGTGAATATCATGAAGGAAGTATGAGATAACACTGATGATAATTAATATGGGTGCAATGAGCATGATGACGCAAACTGGACCATCAGCCCATTTTACGTTGACCATTTTTGCGCACGCCCAGTTTACGTAGCTGTTAATCCAGTTGACGTGTCGGTAATCTTCGAGCCGGTGTACGTATCTTTCGATTAACAGGGATACCAGGATAGTAATGAGTGTCATTGTTGTTGTCTTCGTATGTAGTTAGTTTATTAAATCAGGGCGCGATACTTTTTCCAGTCAAAAAAAGGCCCCGGGTCTATTTTTCGTTCAGGTGCAATATCGCAATGTCCTGTTATTCTGTCTGTCGTCATGGCCGGGTAGTTGCCCAGGATCGTGCGCGTGACATCTGCCAGTATTTTATACTGTATTTCTTCATAAGGTAAATTTTCAGATCCTTCGAGTTCAATGCCAATCGAATAGTCGTTACAATTGGATATGTCTTCATAGTGAGAGTCACCGGCATGCCAGGCGCGCTTGTGAAACGGGACATACTGGACACATTCACCGTCGCGTCGAATCAACAGGTGAGAGGACACTTTGAGCTGCCTGATTTCGCCAAAATAGGGGTGCTGGTCCGGGTCTAATGTGTTGCTAAAAAAGGCGTCAATCCAGGGGCCGCCAAACTCGTCAGGCGGTAGACTAATACAATGGATGACTAACAGGCTGATGTCCGTCTTTTCAGGGCGATCATCGCAGTTGGGAGAGGCCACTTGGCGGGCCGTCGATAACCAGCCTTTTTTTATCTCAGGTTCCATGATCCAGGCACTGTGATTGACCGTTAATTTGGTATGCAAAAGTCAAAATGATTTTTAAATATCTCTGTAGATAAGCTGTTGTCTTATTATAGAGGAAATGTGCGTAATGTCGTTGTAAAATCAACAGATAGCAAGACGATAGTGTCCGGTTGATGTTTTGAGGTCTTGTGTTACCCATACAGGCATATTGGGTATTTTTGTATACAGCTACGCTGGCTTCAAGGGCAGTATGGCATTTGCCAGTTTCGCATTGGTCAGAGTGGCGCCTGTTAAATCGGCACCGCTAAGGTTTGCGCCCCTGAGGTCGGCATTTGTCAGATTGGCCAGTCTTAGATCTGCGTGCTGTAAATCAGCATTCTGAAGATTTGTATTACTTAAATCGTATTGTATGAGGTTGGCTTCTTTCAGGTTTGCATTACTGAGGTCTGCACCATCGAAGGTGCTGGCATCCAGTGTGAGTAACTGAGTAAATCCTTTTTTGTCATATACTACTATCATAATGAATGCGATTAATTAGTTTGTTGTGTGTCAGTATATTTCACAGTTGCTATTAACCTTCCATCGCAACTGTTGAGCCGTCACCATTAATTTTTGATAATGCGTGCATGGCTCGATCCATAACTTGTTGGGGTTCACTGTCTTTTTCTTTGTTTATAAATGAATAACCAAACCGGGCATTGCATGACAAATTGTCGGGCAGGTTCTCATTGCGTTGCTGTTCAAGGAATTGTTCGGACAGTGTGGTTAGCCAGTCCTGAATTTTATTGTCATCCATATTGGGTAGCACAAGCGCAAACTCATCACTGCCCAGGTGGGCCGTCAGGTCTGTTTTTCTGATCTTGTCTTCCAGGGTTTTGGCCAGCATTTTTAAAATCTTGTCACCCATTGCCCGGCCTGATTCGCTGTTTACTTTTTTAAGGTCACTGACTTCTATTGAGACTATGCATACCGGCAGACCGCGCTTGGCGAAATCAAAGCTGCGAATCAGTTCTTCATCAAAGCGACGTTTGTTTGGTAAGCCGGTGAGCTCATCGACGTAAGCGAAGTGGGTCACGGCTTGTTGCTGCTGTTTTACATCTTTGGCGATGCTGTTTAATGCGGTCAATATCTCAGCACTTTCTTTTATTTGTGGCGCGGCATTGTCGCCATCAAAAGTGCCATTGGAGACCTGAATTAACAGATTTTTAATTGTTTTTAATTCGGATTTTGCCTTTTTTACTGCTTTTGATGCGTTTAACGCGACCAGCATGGCAATTGCGACGATAATGATGGCCGCGCCGATGCTTGCAAGGCTTAGAATGGTTGTGGACATGGCTTATAAAAACCTCAAATATTATACTGTGATTGCTTATCTTATATAGTCGTCTGGTTTTGTAAAATATTTAATCAAGTTGTTGAGCTATTTCCCGTAATTTTCCGACGGCCAGACCCGCTTTATCCGCCAGTTCAATGGCGCGTTTCAGGCGGCCAGGTGCGGATCGGCCCATGCATTTGTGGTCCAGGTCGCCATTAAAGGCTGCTACCATGCCCTCGATCAGAGGCTGGTTTTCCAGTTTTGCCCCGGTCAGCCATTTTTGTAGGTCGATGACTTCATTGGCAATTTCACAGGCGAGCTCATGATGCTGTGACCATAGTTCTCCGACGGTCCCGCCCGTCACCAGTCCGGCAATATTGGTTGTCAGGATATAGACATTTTTGCGTACCAGTTCATATAGTAGGTCATCTTGTTTAGCCAGCTGTTTGCAGGGGATATTAATACTTGCCAGCGAACTGGCAATTAATTCAGCCCCGGGGCCATAAACAGGGGAGGGGATGATGACCTTGTAGTCCTGGCCTTTCTTTTTTTCGAACCAGACAGAAATAATAGTGGGGTGTTCAATATGGTGTGCTTCCCAATCGCGTGGTAAAAGTTCGTTTTGCAATAATCCCGTGCAATTTCGCCATGTGGCAGGGAGTGTGTCCAATGCGGGATGAAGGTCATTTTCGCCGACCGCAAACAGCGCGAGGGCAGGGTCCGGGATGGCCTGGGCCACCTGTGTGATATCCATGTTCCTTGTGACAGGGTAGACCGGGTGGCCGCTTCGTAAAAAGCCGCGGGCAAACACACCGCCCATTTCACCGGCGCCAATGAGAATGATGGGTTTTTTCATGGAGCTATTGTAACGTAAACCGTATTTACCGCAAAGGCGCAAAGGACGCAAAGTTAATGATGTAAGTATCTTACTTGTTTCTTTGCGTTCTTTGCGCCTTTGCGGTGAACAAAGGGTTTTTAATTATTCAGGGAACATTTTGCCCGGGTTGAGGATGCCGTGGGGGTCGAACAGGGTTTTTATTTCTTTCATCAGGTTCAGGGTGACGGCATCGATTTCGCGGTCAATGTAATTCATTTTCTCCATGCCAACACCATGTTCACCAGAGAGCGTGCCATTAAGGTTCAGTACGAGACTAAAGACTTCATCCAGGCAGGCCTGGGAGCGGGTGACTTGTGCCTTGTCTGTTGAATCGATCAACAGGTTGGTGTGTATATTGCCGTTTCCGGCATGGCCAAAGTTAACGATTTTTATTTCATATTTACTGGCCAGTTTTTCCAGTCCTTCGATGAGGTCGGGTATGTTTGAAACGGGGACCACGACATCTTCATTGATTTTGTTCGGTGCGATATTACGTAATGCCGGTGACAAGGCTTTTCTTGTCGCCCACAGGGCATCAATTTCTGTTTGTGTGGTGGCTGTTTTGAGCTCCAGTAGCCCGGTGTTGGTTGCCGCTTTACTGATGGTCTGTGCGGCATCGTCCAGGCAGGCTTCCTGTCCATCTACTTCTATTATTAATAATGCACCGGCATCAACGGGCAAGTCAGCGCTGGAATATTTGCGTACCATTTCGATGGCCTGGCCATCAATAAATTCCAGCGTGTACGGTATGACTGGCTGCGCCATGATGCTGGAGACAGCATCTGCTGCACTTCGGATATCTTTGTATACTGCCTGCAGCGTTCGTTTGGACTGGGGAAGGGGGGTCATTTTCAATGTCGCTTCCGTGATGACCGCGAGTGTGCCTTCTGATCCCAGAATCAGGCGGGTAAGGTCATAACCGACCACACCTTTGGTCGTGTAAACGCCGGTGCGAATTTCTTCGCCTTTTCCCGTGATGGCTTTGAGACCCAGTACATTTTCTCTGGGGGTGCCATATTTAATTGCCCTGGGCCCGGCGGAATTGCATGCCAGGTTGCCGCCTATGGTGCTGTAAGCTGCGCTGGTTGGATCGGGTGGCCAGAAAAAACCGTTTTCGCCTATTTTGTCCTGTACGGCCTGGTTGGTAATGCCCGGTTCAACTACGGCGACGCGATTATCAGCATCAATTTTTATAAACCGTATCATCCGCTCGAGTGACAAAACGACGCCGTGTTTTACCGGTACACTTGCGCCTGTTGTGCCGGTTCCCCGGCCCCGGGCGACAAGGGGTAGTTTGTTTTCAAAACACAAACGTACAATGTCCCGGACCTGCTCGTGCGATGAAGGCAGCGCAACTATTTCCGGTTGAGCATGTCTGCGGCTATTGTCATAACCGTATGGCCATACATCGGCCGGGTCATTGAGAACATTGTCAGTGCCAACAATAGAAATGAATTTTTCTAAATATGCCGCAGCTGAATTATTTTGTTTAGTTGACATATTCGAATACTTTGACAACGCCTTTAACGCCCTCAACGCGACTGGCGAGGTCGGCTGCAAAATCTGCCTGATGTTTTGGTATTATGCCCATTAAATAGACCGTGGCATTTTCCGTGGTCACTTTGATACGCAGGCCATCTGTTTCTTTTTTGCTGAGCAGGTTTGATTTTACTCTGGTTGTAATCCATGTGTCATTGTTGCGGGATTTTAATGAGGTAGGTTGCATTACTTTAGTGGCGTTATAAACACGTTTGACCTTGTCGGTATTCCGGGCTATTTCAGCTACTTTATCCCGCATATGGGCTTTTGGTGCTTCGCCCGTTAATAAAACGACCCCGTTATAACTGATGACATTGATGTGAGTGTGTTTTTCAAGTTCTGTGTTCTCGGATATTTTGTTGTAAATATTGAATTCAATGGACTGATCATCAAGGATGGTTTGAGTTTTTCGTTTATCATGTGCCAGGGCTACGCCCCCCGCCACGCCTGCGACAACGACGGCCGCGCAACCTTGCAGTGTTGATGATACAAAAAACAATATAAATACCAGAGTTAACTTCGCCATATTTTTGCCAGATTTTTCCTAATAATTCAGTGTGGGTTCAAAAGCATTATCAATCCAGTCTATTTTGAATTGATCTCCCTTGAGTGACATTGATATTACATCAAAACGGAAATTACGTTTAGATAGTTTTGGATGTTTTTGTATGAAGTGAAGTGCTGCTTTGGTCAGTTTTTTTTGCTTGTTATAGGTGACAGTTTCAGCGCCACTGCCAAAATTACTGCGTTTCCTGTAGCGTACTTCTATAAAGGCGATAATGCCTTTGTCTTCCATGATTAAATCTATTTCTCCGCAAGGAACGCGGTAATTTTGTGTAATCAGCTTCAGGCCATGCGTTGTCAGGAAGTGTAAAGCGGCTGTTTCAGCCCGCTCTCCAGTCGATTTACTGGTGTCAGATTTTGAATGCGCGTCAGATGAGCCAGATTTGAAAAAGTGCATTTTATTCAAGATATTGCATTAATTCAAGCTATCCAGTATTTCAGGTATGCCTCTTTTGAATCCTAGCCAGAGTAATCTTCTGTGGATACGGTTATTGTCGTCCAGATAGAGATTGCCGGTTTCTCCCTGGTAAAATTCCGAACGATAGGCAATGAGCCTGTTTAATGAAGGAATCATGTTGTAGGCATCAATGCCTAAAGCATATAAGCGGACATATTTTTCACTGGCATTAGGCCACAGTTTGATTATTTGTTTTTTCAATTCCTCGTGGTGGGTTTCACCGGGTAATACCCAGGGCATGTCACCAAAGAAAACGCCATTCATATCACGATCCATTTGTGCGTTGATCTTGCCTGTAAATATATGCGAGGTCGCGAAAACCGGCAAATCGGCGGCATGATGAAATTTGAGCTGCGGTCGAATCTGGCGTGCCTGGCGTGGAAATGCGGCAATAAAAACAAAATCTACATCTTTTCGACGGCGCGGTGAAAAATAAGTTTTATGATTTATAGTTGCATGCAGCAGGGAATGTCGACGTTCGCTTTCATCGATATTAAGGACCTTGCGGATAGGGCCTGAAAAATCATTTTTTTGCGGGTTGTACGTCTGATACTCAGCAACAACGCCGCCCAGCTGTTCCCATCTGTGTTTGAATGCGTGGTGCACTCGTTCACCCCATTTACCTTGTGGTACAAGTATAAGGGCAGAGTTATAGCCATTGAGCCACGCCCTTTCCGCGACTTGTTCCGCTTCATCTTCTGGTGATAATCCAAACTGAAAAAGGTTTTTTGGTGTGCTGCCGGGTGTATTGTCAGAGTTAGAGACAGTGCCACTGTAATTCAGCGCCATCGTCGGGACATCAAGATCAGCGGATTCGCTGAGTAAGTTGACAGACGGCTTGTCTAACGGGCCGACGATAAAGTCAGCACCATCTGCAATTGCCGTATTATATGCTGCCCAGAAACTTTCGGCATCGTTACCGGAGTCATAGAATTTTAAAACAGGTCTGTTTTCTTCGTCTGGTTGTGCAAAGTAGACAGACAGGAATCCATTTTTTATTGCCGTAGCGGCCTTGGCAAATTTATTTCTCGAGGGTAATAACAGTGCAATTTTCCTGGGTGAAAAAATTTCAACCTCTTCCCGAAATAACAATTTCTCAACAACATCATTGTGTGCGCTGTGTTGAGGGTAGCTCAAACGCCATTTGTTTATCTGTGTGTCCAATTCATCAGGGCGTTTTTTATATGCCCTGGCGATACGTGAAAGTTCCAGCCACCCGCTTAATTCATTGGGGGGTGGTTCAGTAATAAGTTGTTGCAGAGCATAATCGGATAGTCTTGCTAATGCGGTGAGTATCTGTAACTGGTTTTCTCGTCGTTGATCTTCATCTGTGATTAATGATTCGAGCAGTATACGTTCTCTTGCTGTTTCGAGAATATTGCCAGACATCGAATACGCGTCTGCCCGCGTTGCGTGTGTTTGTGCCACTAATTCTGTTGTGCTTGTCAGGTTGCGTAATGGCTCGAGTAGTTCAAGTGTCACATCCGGTTTATTTTTTACCAGTGCGATTTTGGCTTCTAAAAGTGTTTTACGAATCAGGAAGGGTTCTTCCAGGCCATCGATATTGATTTCATCAAGTAATTGGATGGCCTGAACGAGATAATGCCCATTTAATAATGATTCGGTTGCCAATAATTGATAATGTTGTTTAGTCGGTTCCGGGACGGTTGCGGCCAAACGTGAATACATCAGTGCAGCATCGAGAAATTTTCCACTTTGTGTATAATCTTCAGCAAGCTGGGTCGTTTCTTCAGCGTCGATTTGCGTGGTTGTGCCGTCAGGTCTGCTGACTGTGCCGCCGCAACCCGCGAGCAGTAAAATTGATATAAAAAGCAGTAAAATTATCAGTATGCGCATGATTTTCAGTAAATCCAGAATTCTGCTATTAGTTCGTAGTGTAGGCAGTTTAGGTGAACAGTATCTTAACGGGGCTTGAGTGTGTCAATAAGCGTGGCAAAGAATAAGGGTATATTGTACGTAGTTGCCACACCGATAGGCAACCTGGGTGATATGACAGCACGGGCGGTTGACGTTCTCAAATCAGTGGACAAAATTGCAGCTGAAGATACCCGGCATAGCCTGCGATTGTTGAAACATTTCGGGGTGTCGACACCTTGTTTTTCATATCATGATCACGTCGAGCGCCAATTAAGTGGCGCCATTGTGGAAAAAATCGAAAATGGAGAAACAATTGCGCTGATTTCTGATGCAGGGACACCGCTTACCAGCGACCCGGGATATCATCTGGTCAAGCTGGCACAACAAAGAAATATAAAAGTAGTGCCGGTTCCCGGTCCCAGTGCATTAATCACGGCCTTATCCGCATCCGGTCTGGCGTCTGATCGGTTTATATTTGAAGGTTATTTGCCCGCAAAAACCATTGCACGGCAAAAAAAATTATCATCGCTTCTGGAAGAACCACGCACACTGATTTTTTATGAGTCTCCACATCGTATTGTGGCCACGCTTACTGATTTGTTAAGTGTTTTTGGCCCTCAGCGTCAGGCTGTTATTGCGCGAGAATTGACAAAAACCTATGAGACGATTAAATCAGATACCATTGACGGGTTGTATCAGTGGGTTCTGGCAGACAGGAACCAGCAAAAAGGCGAGTTTGTAATCTTACTTGCGGGTGATGCCGTTGATAAAAGTGACCAGGAAGTAGATAGTGAAACAAAACGTATATTACTGCTCCTGCTGGATGAGTTGCCGGTCAAGCAGGCGGCGGCATTGGCAGCCAAAATATCAGGTGTGAAAAAAAACATATTATATCAATATGCGCTAAAAAATGCGGCAGAATAAGCTGGTCTCTAATGGAAAACAACTCACCACATCTGGTTTTGATTACGTACGAAATTTTTATACCTTACGCACATTCGCTAAAACAAAAACGCAGCGTCATCAAGAGTATTATTGATCGTGTTCGTTCCAGGTTTAATGCATCGGTTGCCGAAATTGCCTATCAGGAACAGTGGCAACGCTGCCAACTGGGCATCGCAATGATTGGCAGCAGTAAGCATGAGCTGGAGAAAAGAGCTGGCCGATTGTATCAATTAATACTGGATACGGCGGATATCGAACTCAGTCACGTTAATGTAGAGTGGTTATGAGCTTGTAAAACGGGTTGTTTTAATGAGTAAAAATATTTTCACTCGAATACCTGTTTTAGTGTTCTTTTTATACACATGAATTATATGCTTAATATGTGAGTGAGTTCACACGCCAACTGTTATTCCATTCTCTTACATTCTTATTCAGATATTGCACTATCAGGGTGAAGCAATTGGATATGTGAGGTATCAAGATGGGATTCGCCAATAACAACGCCTATAACAACGTTGTCTCTATTTACGGCAATACGGAATATCATGGACCGCTTAGTCCTGCACAGCAGGCCAATATTACGACCGCGGTTAAAAGCATCGCGACAATGCATTTGACCGTATTATTTCGAACGATGTTTGCAGAACTTGATGATACGTTGTTTGATTTATCCGATGGTTTCATGAACCGTCATAAGAAGGCGCTTTATTATGACAATATTGTTGAGCTCAGGACGAAGAATAAGCAGATAGAGTTGCTCTTTATTCGACGACTTGAAGAGTTATTTAGTCAGGCCTTATTGAATACTCCGCACGAAGCGGACAAAACCTCGCGTATTGAGTCATTGGAAGAATCACTCAGTATAGAGAATGATGAACTTGAAGCATCTATTATGCTGGCGCATTTTGCTGCAAAAGCGGACAAGGACTACAAGGATAAACTGGATTTAATGCAGAAAGGATTCGATAACTTATTCAAGGAAACAGCTAGCAGCAGTATCAATAATCCGCTTGACCCTGCACTAATTTGCGATGCCTTTAAAGTTGCAACGGATACTCTGGATAGTTATACGGTACACAAGGCAATCGTGTTTGATTATTTTGATCAGGATGTAATGCAAAAGCTGGGTGAAATGTATGACCAGATAAACGCACTTTTTATTAAAACAGGCCTGGATGCCTGATTAGAGATTCCTGAAAGATAGCCTGTGGTTGGCTAAAGAATAATAACTAGAGTGTCTCTGCCCCTAAAAGCCCAACGCCCCCCGCGTGGGCTTTTTTTTTTTGCACAGGGACGTGCTTATGTCTCGTGAGGGCAGGACGCCCGGAGAGACTCTGACCTTCAATTGCCCCAAGGTCCAAAAACTAAACCCCCTAACCTGCAATT
>JAUWSG010000017.1 GCA_030610155.1 Gammaproteobacteria bacterium | reverse complement strand
CGGTCAAATTAGTGCGTAGTAGTGCAATATTGGCGTCAACCTTGTCATGGAACACTTCCATGTCACCAAAGTATTCATCGTTCTTGATCTCGCCGCGCGGAAAATTTGCAGCGCCTATGGTGATGCCGTTTGCATCCTTGAGTTCAAATTTAAACTTGTCGCGATATAAATAATAGCCGTCGGCGATATTCCAGCTGACACTGATATTATTGCCATCAACAACTTCTGAAGAGAATGAAAATGCCTGGTCGGGTGTCAGAAATTCTTCGGTTGAATCTATGAGTCCGAGACTGGCGCCGATTTTCTTTAGCGTTGAAAATGAACTGGATTGTGGTGTTGATGAACTTAATGTCGGTAGTGTTTCCGGGGGGGGCAAATTAAAACTGATGGTTTGTGTTTGTGGCGGGTAACATATACCAATATCAGCACAGCCCTGGGAAACCGTTGTCAGGGTCAGCTTTTCTACGTCGCCAGTGCGCTCAATGGGGATATCGATAACCGCTTTTTTACGATAGGTTTCCACTTTGCCAAAGAACTCGTCTTCCTTGATCTTTCCCGGAGGATAAGACGCTTCGCCCAGTTTGACGTTGGTCGTGTCTGTCGTGAATTTGAATTTATCACGATACATGTAATAACCCTTAACGATGTCCCAGCGCACACGCAAGGTGTTGCCATCAATGACACTGGAGGACAACACAAACGCCTGGTCAGGCATAAGTGGTTCTTCATCGTCGCCGAGGTCGTCACTCGAGATGCCGGCAAAAGCAAGGTTGATCAGGGTAAATAAAAAGAGAAATAACAAAGAAATCTTTTTCATTAAATTGTTCTCGCGTTGTCATTAATCCAGGAAAGATAATCGGGCAGGCCAGTGTCTATTGAGACCGCGATGACCTCGGGGAGTTCATAGGGGTGCAGCTCAAGGATTGCGCGCTCTATATCCGGATAGACATCTTTAACAGATTTGATAATCAATAGTTGTTCCTGGCTTGATTCAATTTTCCCTTTCCATTGGTAGATGGACTTGATACCGTCAATAATATTCACACACGCGCAAAGGTTATTCGCCACTAAAAATTCCGCAATTTCAGTTGCGGACTGGCTATCGGGGCAAGTGCAAAGCACAATATGAAAATTATCGGACATGGCGACTGTATCTTGAAAACCGTGTTTACGTTCATATAGTTAGGGTACGCACGTAAACTACAGGTAATCTGCATGATAGACAATCTCGTGCTATAAAAAATGCCTATGTCATATATCAGAGTGACAAATACGATACATTATTACACTGTATTAGAATATTATGTCATCGCGTGTTAAATGTAAGTTAACCCTTTTAAATCAGAGAGTAGCCTAGTGTTCCGGATTCTGTTGTTATTATTCCTGGTTGTACCGATCATTGAGATTTACCTGCTGATCCAGGTAGGCGGGTATTTAGGTGCCGGTACCACGATTTTTCTGGTGGTATTTACAGCCGTGCTGGGTGCGTGGTTATTGCGCATTCAGGGTTTTTCCACCATGCGTCGGGTGCAGAACAGCATGGCGCGCGGTGAAATTCCGGCCATTGAAATGCTCGGCGGCGTATTATTATTGTTATCCGGCGCACTATTGCTTACCCCGGGATTTTTCACAGATACCATTGGTTTTCTGGTGCTGCTTCCGGTTGTCAGGCATGGACTGGTCATCTGGTTCTTAAGTCGTAGCAATATTATTCAACCCCGGGCAGGTGCGCGGACACACAATGAGCAACCCGATGCCACTGGCCACCGGCGGCCAAAAACCATTGAAGGAGAGTTCAAGAAAGAGGATTAAGCCGCCTGTTTCATGAAAATTTGGGTATTTAGTGAAAACCTGAAAAAACGATATCACCGCAAAGGCGCAAAGGGCGCAAAGTTTTTTATATTAAAATCAATAACTAATCTTTCCTTTGCGTTCTTTGCGCCTTTGCGGTTAAAAATACGCAAGCGCAAGATAGTATCCACGCGGTGTCCTGGTCAAACAGGCGGGTTAAACGACCCGAATGTCATTCTTTACATCAAATCAAGCACCTTGCCGGGCAAATTTCACAAATTCTTCTTTAAAGCTCTTGATTTTCAAACTTCTATCGCTATTATTAGCACTCATTCGAGTTGAGTGCTAAATACTATAAGCGCAAGCGCTATAAATACCTAAATAATCAAGATTTTCAAGGAGATAGTAAATGAATATTCGTCCACTTCATGACCGTGTCATTGTTCGGCGTATGGAAGAAGAGCGTACCTCCGCAGGAGGAATTGTGATTCCTGATACGGCCACTGAAAAGCCTATTCAAGGTGAAATTATTGCCGCAGGCGTTGGCAAAATTCTGGAAAATGGCGATGTTCGTCCTTTGGATGTAAAAAAAGGGGATCGTATTCTGTTTGGTAAATACGCAGGTACTGAAGTCAAACTGGAAGGTGAAGACCTGCTAGTGATGCGTGAAGACGACATCATGGGTGTTGTGGAAGCCTAAAGGCTGATTCCGCCATCTTTTCAAACGCAGAACGTATTTATTAAAAAATTTAAGAGGAAATAAACATGACAGCTAAAGAAGTAAAATTTAGTGATGACGCACGCACACGAATGGTCAATGGTGTCAATATACTCGCTAACGCAGTAAAAGTGACCCTGGGCCCTAAAGGACGTAATGTCGTTTTAGAAAAGAGCTTTGGTGCGCCAACAATTACCAAGGACGGCGTGTCTGTCGCCAAGGAAATTGAACTGGACGACAAATTTGAAAACATGGGCGCGCAGATGGTGAAGGAAGTCTCTTCACAAACATCTGATGCAGCAGGCGATGGTACGACTACTGCGACCGTTCTGGCACAGGCAATTTTACGCGAAGGTTTAAAAGCGGTTGCTGCCGGCATGAACCCGATGGACCTTAAACGCGGTATCGACAAAGCAGTCCTGGCATCAGTGGACGAATTAGGAAAAATTTCCAATCCTTGTAATGACGACAAGGCCATTTCTCAAGTGGGTACGATTTCTGCGAACTCGGATGAAGAAATCGGCGGTATTATTTCTGATGCCATGTCCAAGGTTGGTAAAGAAGGTGTTATTACAGTAGAAGAAGGTACTGCTCTGCAAAACGACCTGGATGTTGTTGAAGGCATGCAGTTTGATCGCGGTTACCTGTCTCCTTACTTTGTCACCAACCAGCAGAACATGAGCGCTGAACTGGAAGACCCTTTCATTCTGTTGATCGACAAGAAAATCTCAAACATTCGTGACTTGTTGCCTATTCTTGAAGGTGTTGCCAAAGCCGGTAAACCATTGATGATTATTGCTGAAGACGTTGAAGGCGAAGCCCTGGCGACATTGGTGATCAATACCATTCGCGGCATTGTCAAAGTATCTGCGGTTAAAGCACCTGGTTTTGGCGATCGTCGTAAAGCCATGATACAGGATATTGCCATTTTAACCGGCGGTACCGTGATTTCTGAAGAAGTTGGCCTGAGCCTGGAAAAAGCCGGTCTGGATGATCTGGGTGGCGCGAAGCGTGTCATTATCACCAAAGAAAACACAACGATTATCGATGGTGCAGGTGTTGTGACTGAAATTGAAGGCCGGGTGACACAGATTCGCGCACAAATTGAAGAAGCCACGTCTGATTATGATAAAGAGAAGTTGCAGGAACGTGTTGCCAAGTTAGCCGGCGGTGTGGCGGTCATCAAGGTTGGCGCTGCAACAGAAGTGGAAATGAAAGAAAAGAAAGCCCGGGTTGAAGATGCTTTACATGCAACACGTGCTGCTGTTGAGGAAGGTGTTGTTGCCGGTGGTGGTGTGGCACTGATCCGGGTAGTGGCTGCGCTTCAAGATCTCAAGGGTGCGAACCATGACCAGGACGTCGGCATCGGCATCGCATTTCGCGCCATGCAGGAGCCATTGCGTCAGATCGTCAACAATTGCGGTGAAGAAGCCTCTGTGGTGCTGAACAAGGTGCAGGAAGGCAAGGGCAGTTTTGGTTACAATGCGTACACCGGTGAATATGGTGACATGATTGAAATGGGTATTCTTGACCCAACCAAGGTGACCCGTACCGCATTACAAAATGCCGGTTCGGTAGCTGGATTGATGATTACCACAGAAGCCATGGTGGCTGAAGCGCCTGCAGATGATACGGGTGCACCGGCTATGCCTGATATGGGCGGCATGGGTGGTATGGGTGGCATGGGCGGCATGATGTAATCAGCATCTGCCCGGGCTGACCTGGGAACAATAAAAGGCCCTGCCAGTAATGGCGGGGCTTTTTTTTGCCTTGCTACTTTTCTTTTAATGCTTAATGATTATCTGATAACTTACTTCTTTAATAGCCGGAATGGCGCAATACACGGATGCAGGTGTTTATTGGGAATGAAATGACAGCTAACGAAAACAAAAAATCTTTTTCCGATTTATGGCCGACCTATAAACGTTTTATTCCCTATGTTAAGCCGGATTCGAGCCTGATCTGGCTCGATTATTTGATGATTATTATTGCGGTCGCCACTAATACCGCCATGATCTGGCTCATCGGTAAGCCCTTTAATCTGCTACAAAATGAAGAGTATGAGCTTGTTGCAAATGCGCTGATCCTGTTTGCTATCGTCGTGCTAATCAACCAGCTGGTGCAATTTACGGGTGGGCTGCTGACCAATAAAATCGGTTTAAGGAGTATAGGGCGTTTACGTAATGCGATCATCGCCAGGACCTTGTTCTTATCATTTCCTGTCGCCGGGCAATTGCCCAAGGGCGATCTTATGGCAAGACTCACCAATGATATTGACCGCATAAAAATCAGTATTGTTGATACGCCAATCTATATTGTTTCGCATCTGCTGACGTTTGTTATCTATACCGCCATGATGTTCTGGATTGATGTGAAGCTGGCGCTGATTGCCCTGCTTGTTTCCATTATTTTTGTTATTCATCAAAAACTGTTTTCTACGCCCAAACGCCATGCCGCAGAAAACTTTTTTGACCGTAATGGCAAACTGCTGGCCATGGAAGAACAGGCGCTGAGTAATATGCGTGGCGTTAGTACTTATTCAGCCGAAGCGCTGGTCACAAAACTGCATAGCCGTGTCTTTGCCGATGCGCGTTACTGGTCATTACGCGAACGCGCGCTTGATGTCGGATTTAATGTATCGTTTACGCTGCTGCTGTATCTGACCGGTCTGGTTATTGTGTTGTTTGGTGTGGACGGCATACAGGAGGGTCGTTTTGGTGTTGGCCACCTGGTCAGTTTTCTATTGTACCTGGGTTATCTTAATGTGCCGGCACGCGGTATGGCGGAATTATTGTTTCAGAGTCTGGGTAATCTTGGCGCCGCAACACGAGTGCTTGAGGTGTTTGATGCGCAACCGATTGTTGAAAATATGCCGCAAGCACAAGAGCTTGAAGTCAAGGAGGGTGCGGTTGAGTTAAAAGAGTTGGGTTTCAGTTATCCGGGTGGCAGTGACATTTTCAAGAATGTTTCCTTACAGGTTGCCCCGGGAGAAACTATCGCGTTAGTTGGCCCCAGCGGTGTCGGCAAATCAACGTTGGCAATCCTGCTAATGCGTTTTTATGATCCGCAGCATGGCCAGATCCTCATTGATGGTGTCGATATACGTGACTGCACTATCGAGTCGCTGCGTAAAAATGTCTCGGTGGTATGGCAGGAACCATTCCTGGTTAATGATACCATCAAGGCAAATATGCTGATGGTCAAACCGGATGCAACCGATGAACAGATCCTCACTGCCTGTAAACACAGCTTTGCCTGGGAATTTATTAATGCGCTTGAGCAAGGGCTTCAAACGCGTATTGGTGCCGATGGTCTCACTTTGTCAACAGGTCAGATCCAGCGCCTGGCATTGGCGCAGGCCTTCTTGCGTGATGCACCGATTTTAATTCTCGATGAGGCGACATCTGCCCTGGACAGTCTTAGTGAGATTAACGTCATTAGTGCGCTAAACAAACTCAGGCTTAGCAGAACCACCTTTATCATTGCGCATCGTTTCTCATCCATCAAGGACGCCGACCGGGTTGTGTATTTTAATGAAGATGGCTCGATTACCGTTGGTAAGCATATTGAGTTGATAAAATCACATAAGGGTTACAAGCAGGCGGTGGAGTGGCAAACGAGAGAGGTGGATTAAGATCTTTTGCCACGGGGAACACGGGGGAAAGTCTGTAAATATTAAAAAGGACACAACAAAAATTTAGTTTTACCACGGAGGTCACGGAGGAAAGCTTTTGGGTTTAAGTCCCCTCTCCCTCTGGGAGAGGGTTAGGGTGAGGGTAGGATTTGAATTCAAGTCCATATTTCTTATTGTACTCCTCCCCTCATCCCAACCTTCTCCCAGAGGGAGAAGGAGCTTAAATCAAAAAAGGTTTTCTCCGTGACCTCCGTGGTAAAAAAACATTCTTTAGATCTTTTTCCCCGTGCACCCCGTGGTAATATTTGGTTTCAAAATTATGGCGATGGAAATGAAATTTTCACAATTACTCAAATGGCAACGCGAGATCGTGCATTTTTTCCTGCCTTACGTGAGGCAGGAACGTGGCAAGCTGGCTTTTATCGCCATGCTGACGCTGGTTATGACGGCCGCCAATGCGTTATTGATCTGGAAAGTAGGCGGTGCCATTACACTGATTACACAAGGGCAGTTTGAGCAACTGAACACGACGTTGCTGATCATCGCCGCTATTGTGTTATTTAATCAGTCAGTCCAGTTTACCCAGTCCTATACCATGCAGCGTGTTACATTGCGTTTTGTCGATCGTGTGCGTGGAAAGTTCCTCGAACATCTTATGTTGTTGTCGTTTCCGGTGAGTAATAAATTTGCCAAAGGTGATTTGTTGACGCGTTTAACGTCTGATGTCGATCGTCTGTTGCCCTATGTTATTAATGCACCTCTCAACCTGTTCTCCAGCGTCGTGTTGTTAACAGTCTATGGTTCAATTCTGTTCTGGATCGACTGGCAGCTGGCATTAATTGTTGCCGCGATGGCACCCTTGTTTTATTTGTCGCAGCATTATGTGGCGCCGAAAACCGGCAAGGCATCACGGCACTTTATTCAGGAAAATGCCAACCTGGTGGCTGTCGAGGAGCAGACGCTGAGTAATCTCAAGAGCATTAGCAGTTTTGGCAGTGAACAGCTGATTCGTGACAAGCACAAAACCCAGTTTGATACGGCGCGCAGTTGGGCCCTCAAGGCGCGCACAATCAGTATTTCCTATAATGCCTTTTTTGCCATCCTGATGTATTTTGTTGGCATTGTCATAATCTATAGCGGTGTATCCGGTATACAGTCCGGCACCTTGACGATTGGCGTACTCATCAGTTTTATAATGTATATCCGCTTCCTCGCGGCGCCCATGCGTACGCTGGCACTTATTCCGATTCAGTTGCAGGCGAATCGTGCTGCGGCAGATCGCATCATGGAAATCATGAATATGCGGCCGGCCGTAGAAGATGTTAATAAGGACACATCAATAAAAATTGACGAGGGTAAGATTGCATTTTCTGATGTGTCATTTAGTTACCCGGGCAGCTCGAATGCTGTTTTTAAAAATATTACCTTGAATATTCAGGCCGGTGAGTGTGTCGCACTGGTCGGTCCCAGCGGCGCAGGCAAGTCCACACTGGCAGCCCTGCTGTTGCGTTTTTATGATCCGCAACAAGGCGTTGTCACGATAGATGGGGCCGATATAAAAAACGTTTCGCTGGCATCCTTGCGTAGGCAGATCTCCATCGTCTGGCAGGAACCGCTTCTTATCAATGGCACTTTAAAAGAAAATTTGTTGCTGTCCAGACCGGATGCCAGTGACGAAGAACTCATGACGGCCTGTAAATCAGCTCATGCCTGGGAGTTTATCTCAAAGCTGGAGGCGGGCATGGATACGGTTATTGGCACCAAAGGTGTGAATTTGTCGGTCGGGCAAAAACAACGTCTGGCCATTGCACAGGCCTTTGTGCGTGATACACCTGTCCTGGTGCTTGATGAGGCTTCTTCTGCACTGGACAGTCATTCCGAACAAATGATTGTTGATGCCATCCAGTCATTGCGACAAAATCGCACGACATTGATTATTGCACATCGGTTTTCATCTATTCGTAATGCCGACCGGATCTTGTATTTTAACCATAACGGCGCAATATCGTCGGGCACACACGACGAGTTGATGGCGACAATTGCTGATTATAAAGACGCCGTGAACTGGCAGACTACCCGGTTGGGCAGGGAATAGCCGGGGCTGAAACTAAAAAAAGGGCCATCATATGATGGCCCTTTTTTATTTTACAAATCACTATTTATAACTGTATCGACACACTCTTATCTAAATTTGTCGATATGACCTGTGTGTTGATTACACAGGCGCTGGACCCGGAGCAGGTGCTCCTGGACCTGGTGCTACTACTGGAGGTGCTGCTACTGGAGGTGCGGGTACTGGTGCAGGTGCAACTGGCGCTGCGCCCATGCCCATGCCACCCATGCCCATGCCGCCGCCCATACCCATGCCGCCGCCCATTCCCATGCCGACGCCCATTCCCATTCCACCCCTGGTATTTCTCCTTAATATTAAGTTAGTAACTATTAAATTTATTTGGGTAACTAACTCAGCGATATCGTCTGATCATGTCTTTTAAGACAAAAAGTTAACAGACCAGTCTTCACTTACCCCCGTGTGTCACTACCTGACGTTTTTATGTTTTATACAAATTGTCGAAAGATAGTCGCGATTCACCTGGTGTTACTAATTCAATCGCAAGTTATTATTCAATCACAAGCCTCGGGTGAACCGATGAACAAAACCATAACACAGCTTTGTTTAATGCGTAAACAGTTATTCGTAGGCCCATTAAAAATTTGCATTCGATAACACAATTACTTTACATAACGCTCAAATCCGGTGTGCTTACCTACTTGAATGATGCTTTATCCTTGACACAAAAATGGGTATTTAGTTAATGTGCGGTTGAAGGTCTGAACAATTCTTTATGCCTGAATGCTTGGGCCGTACCTGTCGTTAATTTCTTTGGTAATGGATGAAAAGTGTTATGAATAGCGCCTCTGACTCAAATTCCGATCCTGTTTCGATTTATGACGAGTTGATCAAAGGCTCTTACATGGATATGCCAAAAGAAACTCTGCCGCCACTCGTTTTTGAACCCGAAGAGGCAGAGGTCAATTTTAGTCCTGACATGAACGCGGCCTGCTATTGTGCGAGTGGAAAGTTATTTGGATCCTGCTGTGGATCACCTGACGCCATTCGATTGCCGCCTTATGGCCTGTTTATGTTTGAAAATTATCTTGATGAAGAGACGGTAAAGACGCTCAGGGATTTTGCTGATCAGCGTGATGGGGAACGCTTAATGGTCATCGATGATGATAAATCCACACCGGAAAATATTGTCAAGGTGTATGATGAGCGACGTATAACCGAGCGCGTAGACCTGGGTGAACGCCAGCAGGAGGTCAATGACATTATTCAAACTGCATTTGTTGACCTGGCTGACAAGTGTGTGGGTAAATCTCTGGACTGGTTTGAGAAACCCAGTTTAATGCGTTATCACGAAGGCGGATTTTATGTCAGGCATGCTGATAGTGAGAACATGGACCCTGATACCTGTACCTGGCACAAAGTGATCGACCGCGACCTGAGTATGTTGATTTATTTGAATGATGATTACGAAGGCGGGGAACTGAGTTTTTATAATTTGAATTATCAGGTTCGTCCACGGGCGGGTGCGGCCGTGATGTTTCCTTCCGGTCATCGTTACCTGCATCAGGCTGAAACGGTCACCAGCGGGGTGCGTTATGCTATCGTAAGCTGGGCTTCGGTAAGTGGTGTTTCAAAAATAGCGACACAACCTATTGAGTCAGCCATTTTGTTGGATTAAGAAGGTTGGATTAAGAAGGGTGGGTTAAATGGCCGGGTAATAAATCATCCGGGTAATTGTCTGCCAACAGTTGATGTGCAAGCTGTTCTGCTGCATTCATTTCTGTTTTATATTCTGCTTGTAGGCGACGAATATCATCGGTGCGTTGTTGCGGGCTGTAATTAAACTGGCTGTTTTTGGAATAAACACCAAGCAGGCCATTAATTTGTTCATTAACATCGATATCGTCCAAAGATTCCAGACCAAACATGCGTCCACAGGCCTCTACAGATTCACCGGGCTGCGCAAGCATGGCATTAAAATTCAGGCTGTGTAATTTCCCGGGAAAGCGGTGCCATGCTTCCAGATACAGGGCGATATTAAAACACCAGTAAACCGCCGCCATTTGAGCATAGTCATCATCGTTAATAGACAGTTCGGGGGGGATGTTTAATAAATGTTGTGCATCCGTACAAATAAGCTTGTAGCGCGCACGTATCCATTCACGTCGATTGTCCGCTTTGAGGCAGGCGGCGAAAAACTCGGCAAGCGGGGTATACATAAAAAGAACGGGGATTTCATGCGGGCATTCGAGCAATTTTATCATCATGGGGTTGGCGTAGTCATTGGCCTTGATAACCGCGGTCTGATCGGGCGTGTATCTTCGGGACAACAGTCGTAGAATCCGACCCAGCCAGGCGCGTTTGTCTTGTTCTGACTTTTGTTTCGCTTCTGATGACGAGTCTGTTGTCTGTGAATTGATGTAAACCAGTAAATTACCCAGCACCTCGGGTTCACGCAAAGGTAAACAATTAAATATCGCATCCAGTGCCTGTGCCATCAGAGTTGAACCACAAAACGCAGTATGAAAAATATAGGCCGAGGGCTGCCAGGCAATGTCCCGGGTCATCTTTTGCAGACATTCAAACTCTGATTCAATGATACAAGTACCACGTATTCTACCGGGATCAAGAAACACGCTTTCGCTATACCAGCGGGGTGACATTTTCACGAACCAGGCTTTTTTTTCAAAAAAATTGAAGCGCGCAGGAAACAGGTCCGGTGTCGTTGCGAATAATTCGAGTGCCGTGTCCATTTGTGGCGTCAGTTTTCCATTCGTTTCAACGCCGCCGGTTGTCAGGCGCGCAACAATGTCGGCATTACCGGCTGTTCGATTGGCAACGCCACAGCAGTATTCATAGGTCAGCCCACTATCACAAGGGCAGGGTTCAAGTGTTTCTGGTTGAGTCATGATTCGACGTCGTATTATTTTTCCGGCATTAAATTTCAGGACACTATTATGTAGCCTGGTAAGGAAAGAAAAAAGCCTCTGGTCTCAAAAAAGAGTAAACTATTGCAATGAAAATTGCTTATTGTGGTTATGACTTCTTCAGTGCTGCACTAGGGGCGCTGCTTGAAGCTGGGCAGGATGTATATCGTGTTTTTACTGTGCCGTGTGATAACCTCGTTGACCATAACCGGTATATTTATGACTTGTGTCGTGAGTACCAGTTACCCGTTTCAGAAGATCGGATTGACGAAAACCTTATTCAGCAACTTGAAGAAGAAGGTTGTGAGCTTTTAATTACTGCTGCGTATCATTACAAGATCCCGGATCTTTCAACGACGTCTATAAAAGGGCTTAATATCCACCCCACCTTGTTGCCCGAAGGCCGGGGTGTCATGCCTTTACCCTGGACCATACTGAACAAGCTCAAACAAAGCGGCATCACCATCCATAAGCTGACGCAGGATTTTGATGAAGGCGATATATTGCGACAACAATCATTCCCGGTGACGGATCATGACAATCTCGAATCGCTTTCGGCTAAATCACAATTAATGGCAAAAGAGGTATTGCTGGATGTGATGAGTGATTTTGACCGTTATTGGCGTGATGCCTGGTCGCAAGGGGACGGGGGCAGTGTTTGGCCGCGACCGGGTAAAGAACAACGCACTCTGGACTGGCATAAACCGGTGGCGGAGCTGGACCGCATCTGCCGCGCATTTGGGAAAACCGGGTGTTTCGCTAACTTTGAGAACCAGGACTGGATTGTTTGTGGTCTTACTGCCTGGCAACAGGCGCATGAGTATGAGGTTGGTGAAGTGGTGCACAAGACCAATACTGAAATGATTGTTGCCGCCGCTGATGGTCTCGTTAGTCTGCTTTACTTTGAGCCTGTGTGACCTTTATTTACCACGGAGAAGGCTGTTTTATAACCGCAAAGGCGCTAAGGACGCAAAGAAAAAGAATTTTTTTACTAAAACCTGCTTATCGTAGTTCCCACAATTAATTGTTTTTTCTTTGCGTCCTTTGCGACTTTGCGGTTAACCCGGTGTTCCCCGTGGTAAAAACCTTAAATCACAGGCAATAAAAAAGGAGTACCGAACATCGGAACCCCTTTTTTTACAACTTAAGTACTACAACCTAAGTTACATCTTACGACTATTTTTACGTAGCGTTACACAAGTGCGTCAGTACGATAGCGTTTGATATAGATTGGTAGTATGTGCTTAGTAAAGTTGGTTAGCGAATTACATTCCGCCGCCCATACCTCCACCGCCCATACCGCCACCCATACCGCCACCGCCCATGCCGCCACCCATGCCGCCACCGCCCATTCCACCCATAATAATTCTCCTGAGTTGTTTAGTGATGTTGACAAAGTGACTAACAATTGACTACTTAAAGTCAAAGGCTAGCGTTACAAGCGTCAGGCTGACTATAAATTAATACGAGGTCATTTGTTTGCGAAAACATCGTTTTTGCGAACGCGTAACCTGATATTAAGTCAGGCTAACAACACGTTTGATCCCAACAAAATTTGCACTTCTTCTGGATCAATGTGATGTATATAAAGTAGCAAAATTATATGTATGTGTCAAAAAGTTATAAGGGTAGGTATATGGCCTAATACGCATTGTAATATATTGATATTTATAAGGTAAGTGTTTTTGACACTGCCCTAAGTTAAGATTATGTTAAGCAAAAAACGCCTATATAACCACCAAAAACATCGGTGATTTGGTCAAAAAATGAACGTATCTTGTCGCGTGGGCCTTCAATTGCAGGCCATTTATAAGGCGGGCCCCGGCTGAAGACGGTTCCCTTGTTTTGACTTAAAGTCGGGCTCTATCTTTACAAAACATCCTGAATTAACCTTCCACTGAAAAAAGACGCTAGATAATCAAACAAACAAAGATTGCACCAGGCAATCAACGCCGTTATGTTGTTGAATAAAAATAGAACCGGAGAGATGTGTGTCTAAAGATCAAGCGATTCCAATAACAGATTCAAAACTATTTTATATCTCTGCCGCTTTTTTATTATTTTCCGGAATAGCCAGCCTGACATATCAAGTGACCTGGGTGCGTTTGCTGGGACTCAGTATGGGTTCCACCAGTGCCGCCATCAGTACTGTATTGGCCGCGTTCTTCCTGGGCCTCGCCCTGGGAAGTTATCTTGCTGAACGTATTACGCGTAACCGCATCAATAACCTGCGACCTTATATCTATCTGGAAATTGTGATTGGTCTTTCGGGGTTGGCGTTATTGCCGGTGTTATTGAACCTCGATGCGGTCATGGCATTGATGCCGACGCTGGGCTCAAGTCTGCCGATGAAATTTGTTATCACCATGGTATTACTCATCCTGCCAACCTTGTGTATGGGGGCAACGTTTCCGGTGATGGCCTCCATCATGATCCGGCGCCAGGGCGAAATGGGTGTGCGCATGAGTCAGCTCTACAGCCTGAATACTGCCGGTGCTGTTTTAGGGGCATCTTTGTCCGGTTTTGTGTTTATTCCTGCCTGGGGCCTGGATGGCTCAATTTATTTTGCCTTCATCATTAACCTGTGCATTGTCCTGGCGGGTTTGTATATCAACCGTAATCTGAATTTACCTCCGATTGAAATGGCAAGCGGCGCGGTGTCGACAGAGGATGTGGCTGCTAACGTGGCTGAACCTGCGGCTGAAACTGTGGCTTTGGACCAGGGTTCAGATAAAGAACAGGCACCACTACGCTGGCCGGCGTTAATCGTATTATTTTTTACCGGTTTTGTTGCCATTGCCACCGAAGTGGGCTGGACAAAATATCTTGTGATCTTTGCAGGCACCACGATTTATGGTTTCGCTGCCATACTGACGATTTTCCTCATGGGCATCGCGGCGGGTTCCTGGGCAATCAAATCGCACATTGAAAAAATGACCTCGCCGCAGACGGCCATGGCGGTAGGTCTGGTACTGCTGGGCGCAAGTTTGTTGGTCACACGGGCCGGCTTGAGTTTAGTACCCAGTGTTTATCAGGCGATGAACCATTTTCCGGCGCCTGACTTTGTTGTGCATAGCGTGAAATACGGGTTTATATTTTTATTATTAATTGTGCCTACGTTTATATTTGGCGCCCTGTTCCCGATTAACCTCAAATTGTATTGCGGCAATCTGACAGGCGTACGCTCGCGTATTGGCAAGGCCTATGCCGTGAATACGCTGGCCAGTATATTTGGTTCAATTTTAGCGGGTTTCTGGATCATTCCCGAGTTGGGCACAGACTGGTTGCTGACCGCAATGGCCGGGATCATTCTGGTACTCCCTTTACTGTTCGTGCCTTCCATTCAACAACTGGTGCCGCGCGTCGCGGTGGTTGTTTTTGCGGTGCTGGCATTTTCCACTACCTGGGCCCTGCCACATCTTGATTATGAAAAACTCATTTCTTCAGTTGGGTATGACGAAGATTCGAAAGCGGGCAAGACGCCGGAATTTTTGTTCCTTAAAGAAGGTAAGGCCGGTGTGGTGAGCATGATTACCTTTGACGGGGTACATGCAAAATTGCAGAACAATGGGTTAAATGAATCATTTATTGATATGGAAGACCCGCATAATGCATTAATAGTGGAATCGTTATTGGGGCTGATGCCTTATTTTCTGCATGAAGACCCGAAAAAAGCATTTGTAGTGGGTTTCGGCGGTGGGATTACCACCAGGGCGTTAACGCTCACTGACCTGGAGTCGATACGGGTTGTTGAACTGGAGCCTTCGGTTGTCGAAGCGGGCCGTGCCATCGTGGATGGCGAAATACCGGCCCTGGAAGATCCGAGAGTACAGCTGGATTTTAATGATGCCCGTAATACCTTATTGGTCGAGAACAAAAGTTACGACATTATTGTTGCGCAACCATCACACCCCTGGCGCGCAGGCGCGGCAAATGTGTTTACCCGTGAGTTTTTTGAAATCGTAAAATCGCGCCTTAATTCGGACGGCATATACGGGCAATGGATAAACCTGTTTAATATGGATGTGACGACATTGCGCGCCTTGATGAACTCATACGTCAGCGTATTTCCTGAAGTCATCAGTTTTGCCAATCTTGAATCGGGCGATTTATTGTTGTTTGGTTCCCGACAAAAACTGGTTTTTGATTTTGATCGTGTCGCTGATCGAATGGCGCGTGAAAATATCAAAAAACTGTTGGCCAAGCATGACCTATATTCGTCAGAACAATTGCTCTGGTATTTTGGCTTGTCACGTGCGGAAATGCTGACCGCCATCGGTGACAGTCCGTTTAATACAGACACCAATATAATGTCCGAGGTACGTTTGTCCCGGTTGATAAAAAAACCTGAGGGCGATGAAGACCCATATGAGTTTCTGAGAACGCATTATAATTTTGATGTGCTTTCGTATGTGGATAAAGAGCAGGCGCCCAAAAGGCTATACAAGCTTGGTTTGTATTTCATCAATTGGGACAGTTCAGACATTGCCCAGAAGCTGGCGAAACAGCTGGTGACAATGGATCCCCTCTGGGGCAGGGCGCTGGAGTATGAAATTATGTGGCGGGCAAATAATTTCGAAGGCGCAATACATTTTTATAATGAGCACGAAGACTGGCTTGATGGAACACGATTGTTGCAAATCGCGGCCTTGTCTAAAACTAACCGGGTAAATGAAACCGCGCCGATTGTGGGTAAACTCACGGATGAAAAAAATCGTCGACTCGCAAAGGCGTATATATTATTCATTAAAAAAGACTGGCGCGCCCTGGCCCGCGTCAAACCTGTTAGTGATAACGAAAGGAAATGGCAATTGATCGGGCTCGCACAAACGGATCTGCGTTCTGCCGGTGAGCAATTGGATAAGCTTATTAAGTCAGACTCGAAGGAAATACCCCAGTTACGTGTGTTGGTGCGTTATGCTGCCGAGTTGGGTGACGCAAATAAGATGGATAAATATGCCCGGCTGCTGGTCAAGGCGGTGGATAAAAAAGGACAGGTTTGTACGGCAGGTGGCAAAGACTGTGAAGAAAAGAAACCTTGATTGAGTTCAGTTCTGTTAAGAAATTAGCAGGGCTGCTTTGCCCCGGTTTTCTATCCCTCTGAATATTGGAATATACTAATACTGTCTGTTAAATAGATACAAATCACCCGACTTTTATTAATATGTTAAAAAGCGTCGCGTAAAATCGGATGTTAAGATACGGCACGCAAAAAATGTTTACCTGCCCTGATATTTCCCCTGCCTGGTTCTGTTCCCCGCTCATTTTTTTACAACTGTCTTTATGAATGTTAGTTGTCGTTTATATTTTCATCACCCAATACAGTGCGTTTTTACACGCAATGTAACAATGCTGTGCGAATCTATTTTGTTATTACAATAGCGTTGACAGGTTGGGTTACATTGTTCTAGGATCGCAGACGGATCATTAATGTACTAAGTTAGTAAGAAGAAAAACAGAATAAGAATATTCTGATATTCAAATAAAAAATAAGAAAAAGCAAAGGATTAATTGTAGTAAGGGGAGTTTTATTTTTTGTGGTTTCGATCAGTGAATGATTGATTTCATTATTAATATAAAAAAGTGATCGCACCGCACGTTGCGCGATACTGTTCCTCTTAGCTGGTCCATGAATCCATATTTTTAGGGCGACGCATACAATTCCTGGAAAGTCAGAACAATTTATTAAACACTGTTTTACAGTGTGTGTATTTTTGTTGCTTGCAGATTGTGTAAAAGGGGAGAGTTATTGAACAATGCATCATTATTCCCCTGCGCTTTTTATAGAGAAGCCACAGACGACAGATTTAATTTTTTTAGTAAAGAATCAGGATGAATAAAATATGAAGGCACTTAAGTACCTTTTAGCATCAAGTTTAATTTCGGTATTCCTCGTCGTAAGTTTTGGTCTGAACTCAGTATCAGCCAAAGAAGCCATTCCCCCCGGTGGTAGCCATGATGGTGTGGACGTACCCCAGCCGATCGAATTTCCACACAATATTCATGTTGAAGACAATGGCATTAATTGCATGTATTGCCATACCTATGCGCGACGCAGCAAAGTGGCCGGGATACCGCCCACCAGCAAGTGTATGGGTTGCCATAAAATAATTGCGACTGACAAACCCCGTATTCAGAAGTTGACCGAATACTGGACCAAGGGCGAGTCACCTCGATGGAAGAAAGTGCATGACTTACCTGATTTTGTGCATTTTACGCATGAACGCCATATCAAAAGATTTGTCTTTGATCAGGATTATCCGGTTGAAGACGTCAAAGAGATCTGTGCATTTTGTCATGGACAGCTTAAAGAGATGACAGTGGCCAACAAGGTCAAGCCATTGAATATGGGGTGGTGTGTGAGCTGTCATGAAGCGAATGGTGGTCCAGGTGACTGCTGGAAATGTCACAAGTAATTTAGCATCGGCCTTGGCTTAAGCATACAGAACAGGCATACAAAACACGTAGATAAAACACGCAGACAAACGAACACGAGATTTAAATTATGAGCGGACCAGTTAAACGTAGAGACTTTCTTAAAATAATGGGTGCAACCGGAGTCGGCGGCACGCTTGCAGGCTGTGACTTGCCATCAACGGTCACACTGGAAGAGGGTAAAGAGGACGTCGTATCCTACTTTATGCCGGAAGAATATGTCATTCCCGGCGTTGGCGTCTGGTTTGCATCGACTTGCATGCAATGTACAGCGGGCTGTGGTGTGCATGGCCGGATACGCGAAGGACGTGTGCTGAAAATTGAAGGTAATCCGGATTCACCCGTGAATAAAGGTAAAACCTGCCAAATGGGTCAGGCTGGACTGCAAGGGCATTACAATCCAGACAGGATTAAAGAGCCCATGATGCGTGAGGGTGGCAAGTTAAGCGCCGTGACATGGGAAAAAGCCATGGGCGTATTAAAAGAAAAAACCGCCAGTGCGGGCAATAAAGTTGCCTGGTTTTCCGGTACCGTCAGTGGCCATCAATCAGCGTTGATTTCAAATTATCTAGATTCTGTTGGCGCATCAAAAAATCATTACACGCATGAAATTGTTAATTCAGCCGTTTGGCAGGCCGTCAATCGAGACATGCTCGGCGACAGTATGCCAAAACTGGATATTGAAAATGCCGCACTTGTTCTGTCTTTCGGTGCAGATTTTCTGGGTACCTGGATGTCCCCGGTTCATTTTGCCGGTAAATGGGCAAAATTCAGGTCTGTGTCGTCCGGTCCGGGCAGAGGCACATTAATTCAGGTTGAAAGCAAAATGAGCCTGACCGGCGGTAATGCTGATCTTTGGGTAGCAGTCAGACCGGGTTCCGAAGGCGCGTTTGCACTGGGACTGGCAAATTATATTCTCATGAGCTCGCCAGAGGCCGGCAATAGTTTATCGGGCGAACTTAAAACGCATATCGCGTCTTTTGATATGGATACGGTGTCGAAGCTGACCGGTACTTCTCAGGATTATATCAAGCGAGTAGGTGATGCCTTAATCAACCGTTCGCCCAGTCTTGTACTGGCTGGCGCGTCTGTTGAAGGGCATGAACACGGTTATGATGCGGTTGCGGCCGTTATGTTGTTGAACGTGATGTTGGGTAACATTGGAAAAACAATTCAGCCATCCAGTCCGTCACCCTTTCAACAGTTAGAAGCCAGACAGGGCGGTACACGTGATCTGGTAGAGTTTTCAAAAGCGGCAACAGCCAAAGAATTTGATGTAGTTTTCTTCAGCGGGGCCAACCCGGTGTTTACGGCACCAGAGTCACTGGGTCTGACGAAAGCGCTGGAAAATACTGGATTCAAGGTTGCGATCTCAACGTTCCCTGATGATACAACTATGCAGGCTGATCTTGTGTTGCCACTGGCTTCTTATATTGAAGACTGGGGAACGCATGTGCCGGCTTATCAGGGTGACGGTAACGTATTAAGTATCCAGCAACCTTTGATGGAAAAACTTTATAGCGGTACAAAAGGCCTGGGCGACCTTCTGCTCGAGTTGTTAAAGGACAAAAATCCGGGTCAATACGGCGCCTACAAGGATTATTACGCTTACCTGCAGGATGCAATTAAAACCATGCAAGGTTCATCCTCGGTAAAAGGACGCGAAGCGAACAACAAGAATTTCTGGAACAGCACCTTGCAGGCCGGAGTGATCAATATAGAAGGTGGCAACAAGAAATTTGCATTAAACAATGTCGATATCAAAGTACCAGTTAGCGCAAGTGATTCTGACTATCCCTATTATCTGGTGCCTTCACCCAGAATGGGCCTGTTCGATGGTCGGCATGCCAATTTGCCCTGGTTACAGGAATCCCCTGACCAGATTGCAAAAATAGCCTGGAAATCGTGGGTTGAGATTCATCCCTCGACAGCAAAGAAATTAGGCGTTGAGCGTGGCGATATTATCGAACTGTCATCTGAACATGGCTCGATAGAAGCTGAAGTTTATACGATGAAAAGTATCCATCCTGATGCCATCGCGGTACCGCTGGGGCAGGGCCATGAAGAATATGGTCGTTTTGCCAAGGGTCTGGGTGTTAATCCGCTGAAGATACTGACTGCAAAGACTGATCGTAAAACAGGTGAACTGGCTATGTATGCAACGCGCATCAAGGCCAAAGCAACGGGCAGGTCTGAATTTGTCAGAATGCGCGGTAATAAAACTCAAGGTGGTCGTAAGTTTGTTCGCACGATTAATGTCGATTTGCTCAAGCGAACGGAAGGAGCATAAATAATGTCACTCTCAAATATATTAAATAACTGGTCACACTATCGTCGCGGTGCAGAAGAAGGTGGTCATCATACCTATGAACACCGATGGGCCATGGCTATCAACCTTGATATGTGCATCGGCTGTAATGCCTGTTCAACGGCTTGTTATAGTGAAAACAACCTGGCTGTTGTGGGCAGGGAAAAATTTGATAAAGGACAGGCCATGCACTGGTTGCGGCTTGAACGTTATTGGGATGAAGATAGTGCAGAAAAAGAATTTCCTGATAGCGGTGCAAAATTTCTGCCGATGATGTGCCAGCAATGTGGTTCTGCCACCTGTGAGCCAGTTTGTCCGGTTGCGGCGACTTATCATACCCCGGATGGTCTTAATGCACAGGTCTATAACCGCTGCATTGGTTCGCGTTATTGTTCGAACAACTGTCCGTTCCGCGTACGTTATTTTAATTTCTACTCTTATTATGAAACTTCCTGGCCTGAACCCTTAAATCTGCAATTGAATCCGGATATAACTGTGCGTGACAAGGGTGTGATGGAAAAATGTACGTTTTGCGTTCAGCGTATTCGCACCGCGCAAGACACGGCCAAAATGGCGGATCGTAATATCATTGATGGCGAGTTCACTACCGCATGTGCGCAAGCTTGCCCGACTTCAGCCATTGTGTTTGGCGATACGATGGACGCTGACAGTCAAGTTACCAGGCTGTGGAAAAAACACCAGGTTGTACGTCACACGACAAAGCAGGACAAGAGAAATCCGGAATTACGTGGTTATCGTATCTTTGAAGAGCTGAATGTTGATCCTTCAATTATGTACCTGGAACGGGTGCGGGATACAGAAGTCTGAGCGGGTTGTTGTAAAGAAAAATTGTTAGAAGTAGCTGTTAGCGAAGGTTTTATGCTAACAGAGAAGTTTCCTTATCATTTAATATTTGAACGGAAGAGTCGGTAATATGATTGTTAGTGAAAAAGATATTAACGAACAAATAAAGTGGGCCCAGATAAACAAGGATGTACTGCGTAGTCTGGAAAATCCGCGCAAAGCATACTGGGTTGCCCTGTTTATTTGTGTCGCCATGTTCAGTTGCGCCATTGTTGCTGAAATTTATCAGTACAACGTAGGCATGGGCCCGACCAACCTGAATAACCCGCATATGTGGGACATGTATATTGCTTCATTTGTGTTCTGGATTGGCATGAGCCATTCCGGCACCTTACTATCCGCTATTCTTCATATTATTCATGCTGACTGGCGTAAACCGATTTATCGTTTCGCTGAAGCCATGACGACATTCTCGTTATTGACGGCCGGCTTTTTCCCAATGATCCATTTAGGTCGTGTCTGGAACCTCTACTGGGTATTACCTTACGTCAGTGATCGGGGCCACTGGCCGAATTTCCGTTCTCCGCTGGCCTGGGATGCGTTTGCGATCAGTACCTATCTGTCGGCATCGATGTTGTTCCTGTTTATCGGCATGATTCCGGATCTGGCAATTTGCCGTGATAATACGACCGGCTGGCGCAAGAAACTATATACACTGTTATCGTTGGGCTGGACCGGTAATGACCGGCAATGGCGCACCTTCCGTAAAACCTATTTGTTAATGGCCTGTTTCCTTATTCCGCTGGCGGTATCGGTACACTCTATCGTGTCCTCGGATTTTGCCATGGCGATTATGCCGGGCTGGCACATTACTTCTTTCCCGCCTTATTTTGTCGCGGGTGCCTTATATTCTGGTTGTGCGGCCATCATCACGCTGTTTGTCATGCTGCGTTATTTCTTCCGTTTTGAAGAATACATGACAACCGCCATTATGGAGAAAACCGCTAAGCTGACATTTGCGATTGCGATGGTCTGGACTTATCTGAACCTGGTTGAATTTGCTGCTACCTGGTATGGCCATAATGTTTATGACAAGGAATTGCTGATTGCCAAGGCAGTCGGGCCTTATGCCTGGGTGTTCTGGACCATGATTTTCTGTGGCATGGTCGTGCCATTTGCACTGGCAGTGCAGAAATTCAGGCGCCACATGCCGACCATGTTTGTGGTGTCGTTGTTTCTGAATCTATCAATGTATTTTGAACGCTGGATGATTGTCGCACCGACCTTATCCATGTCGCATCAGACACACCAATGGGACGTCATGTGGCCGAGTATTATTCAGTGGGCGATTGTGTTCGGTAGTTTTGGCTGGTTTGGTATTTTGTTCCTGGTGTTTGTGAAAGTCTTTCCATCAGTGTCAATGTATGAAGTCAAAGAGATGGTCTACCATCGTAAACGCGAAGCTGAATCTGACGAAGCGCCAGCGACCGGTAAACCAAATCTGGAAGGAGCATCATAAGTATGAAAAATTATCGGATACTTGGTTTATTTAATAATTTCGAAGAAGCGTTCGGTGCGTTAACGGATATTCGCAATAACAGTGTATCGGGTGTGTCTATTGACGACGTCACATTAAACTCGCCTATTGAGCATCCCGAAATTGAAGAAGTGCTGGGTGATCGTGGCACACATCTTCCAAAGTTTACCTTTGCGGGTGCGATTTTTGGTTTGACCTTTGGGTTTTTGTTTATCGCAGGCGCTCAGGCCACTTTTCTGGTGCAGCCACAGGGCGGCAAGCCGGTCATTCCCTTGCCATCAAACTTTGTGCTGGTATACGAGATGCTGATTTTCTTTGCGGTGTGGAGTACTTTCTTCGCGTTCCTGTTCCTGTCGAAGTTATTCAGAAAAAGACACAACCTGTACAGTGAAAAGGTCAGTCTGGACCAGATCGGTGTCATCATCGAACTGGACAAGGCGCAGCTGGAACCGCTGAAGGATTTATTCAAGCAACACAAAGTACTGGAAATTCGTGAAGAGGATATAAAATGAAGTATAGAGGAGCGTTATTACTCGTCTTGTCTGCGTCTATACTGCTCGTGCCTTCCGTTGTGCTGGCGTGGCCCTGGTCAACAGATATGATGAACCAGCCCAGTCTCAAGCCTCAGGAAACCCACAATGGGAAAATATTTTCTTTCCCGGCACGCTCGGTACCGACAATTGGCGTACAAACAAAAGTGGCAGATAGAGAGGAAGCCAGGGACTTACAGAACCCAATTGCGGTAAGCGCCGCCTCCCTGAAGATTGGCAAGCGTATGTTCGTTATCTATTGTTCAGCCTGTCATGGTTTGTCTGGAAAGGCTGATTCGCCTATCAGCCCGAAAATTGGTGCGATAGATCTGACAACTGAATATGTGCAAAAAGATTTAACGGAAGGCTGGATTTTTGGAACCATTACTTTCGGTAGTGCGATTATGCCTGCTTACGGCAAACCGGGTGAAGGGGGGGGGTCGAATGATCTGTCCGTGGAAGAGCGTTGGCATGTTGTGAACTACCTGCGTAATGAGCTGGCTAAACAATCCGCGCCTGCTGTTGCGAGTAAATAGCTAGATTAGTCAGGGTAGTCAGTCTGACAATTGACAGAAAACGGTATTTTCGAATCATTGGATACGAAGTTATTAAAGGGTTAAACGATGGAAAATTTTGGTAGCTGGTCGGTATTAACAACGAACTTTTTACTTGTGCTTTTTATAGCATTAGCAGGCATGGTCTTTTGTTCTATCCTGCATCTGGTAAACGGTAAATGGCGTTACCAGGTGCGTTTTATTGCCGCTTCGCTGGCCGCGCTGTTTCCGGTCGCGTTTGTGCTGTTGTTAATCCTGCTTTTTAATGGCGAGGCAACCTTTCAGTGGTTGGCAAGTGCCCATGACGGCGAGCACCACCTTCCGGCCTGGCATGATTATACCTTTCTGGTCGCCAGGCAGATTATCGGAATGTTATGTGTGATGGCATTGAGTTTCTATTTTATCAAGCTGCAATATTTGACCTCGGTTGATAACTCGCCCGCCGTGCATCGTCGATTTCGTAATGTAGCCTTATTAATTCCTTTTATGTATGTTTTATACGGCACGATGATCGCCTGGGATTTTGAAATGACAATGATGCCCAATTGGCACAGTGCCAGTTACGGGGCGTATTTCTTTGTCAGTAGCTTTCACTTTTTCCTGGCGTTTTTTGTCTTGTTCCTGTTTTTCCTGAATCGTTCCGGCAAACTGAATAAACCATTCAAGCCGTTTGTGTTTAACTATATGGCGCAGTTGATGCTGGGCTTCACCATTTTGTGGACCTATTTCTATTTCACGCAATACATCATCATGTGGTATGGCCGGTTACCGGAAGAAATGGGTCGTTATGACCAGATGATGCTTCACGATCTGGCTCCGATCTGGTGGACGTTCCTGGCGCTCAAATTCATTATTCCATTTGTGACGTTTGCCGTCTGGACGCCCAATCGGCACAATCCTGTTGTCATTATTGCCGTTGCGTCTTGTATCGTCGTCGGTACCTGGCTTGAACGGTTTACCTGGATCTCCGGTTCTATTGAGACGGAGCACTACCATATTCCGATGACATCAATGTTTGATATTGTGGTGACCATTGCCGTGATTGCGGTTTCCTGGTTTGCCGTCAAACTGTCATTGAACAAATACGGGATTGTTAAGGCATCGTAATTGAAGTATCGGGTAGCGTTGAGAGCCAACGCTACCCGGTTTGCCTGGCCGAAGAACATCAGCATTTCCTGACATGAAAAATCTCCCAGTCGAGCAAATAAACAAAACTTCGGTTATTTCAATATAAATCAATAAGTTATCGATTTGCGCTGCATAAGCGAAAATTAATATTAGAACGGGACGAATTGGCGCTTTTTCTATATAATGGCGGCTCGCCGTGTCCCTGCCCGCGTCTCACCCCTGGTGAGAAATGCGGACTAAATACGAACTCAATATCAAACTAACTATAAGTGGAAGTCGCGATGGCATTAATCGCTAATAGAAAATCTGTAATGACATTATTTTCCGGACGAACCGACATTTACAGTCATCGGGTTCGCATTGTGTTGGCGGAAAAAGGTATCAATGTTGAATATCACTATATTGACAATGATAAAAAACCGGAAGATCTTATCGATCTGAATCCTTATAATACGGTCCCCACACTCGTAGATCGTGAGCTTGTACTTTTTGACTCACAAATCATCATGGAATATCTTGATGAACGCTTTCCGCATCCACCCTTGATGCCGGTGGATCCTGTGTCTCGTGCACGTAGCCGACAAATGTTATACCGCATACAACGTGACTGGTATGGCATGGTTGATACCCTGTCAGAAGACAATGATTCTGGTAAAAAGGAAGCCCGTAAAGCTTTATGTGATGCACTGACAACCGTTGCACCGATTTTCGAACAGAAACTGTATTTTATGTCGGATGAATTTTCTATTATCGATTGTGCAATTGCTCCAATTCTATGGCGTTTACCGTCTTTTGATATAGAACTTCCAGAGCAGGCAAAAGCGGTCACGGACTATGCAGACCGATTGTTTGAGCGTGAAACGTTCCAGGCAAGCTTGTCAGATACTGAACGCGAGTTACGTTAATCGTTTTTACATCCAGGTTACTTTACCAGGCACATTAGTACATAGTATAAGCATTAGGCACTAAGCACCAAGTCCGCTACAAGGGATGCCCGAAATGTCCATGACGTCAAGCCGGCCCTATCTTATCAGGGCCCTATATGAATGGATCGTCGCAAACGATTATTCCCCTTATTTGCTTGTTGACTCCAAGATTCCAGG
>JAUWSG010000019.1 GCA_030610155.1 Gammaproteobacteria bacterium | reverse complement strand
GTGGCACCCAGATCCATAATCGCCTGGGTATACGCTTGAACTCGCTTAGCGGGTGTCAATTGCTCTGCCAGGTCCCAGAGCCTGTTTTCCACGTCTTTTTTCCCCGGCCAGCCTGGCACCTGGGCAAAGCGTGTTAATACTCTTTTAACGTTACCATCCAGTATCGCCCGATGTTGCCGATCTGCAATCGCCAGGATAGCACCTGCGGTGGAACGCCCGATGCCGGGTAACGCTACAACATCATCGTAATCCAGCGGGAAAACGCCGTTACACTCGTACTGAATCATTTGCGCGGCTTTATGCAGGTTACGCGCACGGGCGTAATAACCCAGGCCGGTCCATAAATGCAGCACCTCGTCCAGGGAAGCCTTCGCAAGTTGCTCAACATTCGGGAAGGACTGCATAAAACGTTGATAATAAGGAATGACCGTTGTGACCTGCGTCTGCTGCAGCATAATTTCAGATATCCACACCCGGTAGGCACTGATATTCTGCTGCCAGGGTAGATCTTTACGCCCGTGATGATCAAACCAGTCGAGGAGTTTTTGGCTAAATGCGCCTGCGTCTTTTGTATTTAATGGCATAAAATTATGAGTGTTGTCAGCTGATTTTCTGGCAGTATAATGCGAAGGAATCTCCTGCACCAGTAGACTATCCGGGTACTTAATAGACGGTAATAATGCATGGCTAAAAAAGAACAACACGCTATTCAACTAAAACCCTCTGAAGGTCCCCATTCAGACGGCACGCTGTATATTACCAATTTTGATAAAAATGACCGCCTCAAGCGGGCCGCAAAAGTGCTGGGACTATGCTGGTTAGGTGCGGCCGGGTCTATTCCGATTATCATTGCCCACTGGGTACTGGTCCCCGGCTTCCTAATTGCCGGCCCGATCATGGCGTATAAACGAATGCAACAACATACCCTCAAGGAACATGTGACGGGAAAATGCCCCCACTGTAAGAAAGAGATTACAATGAATCTGGACGCGGCTGACCAACTGCCAAAATGGGACTATTGTCCGAACTGCAACAAATCGATACAAATGGTAGAATAAACCCCTAATTTACTTGATGGGAAAGATAATAGATGCGTGCTTTTACCGCCATAATGGTTGTCACCGTGTTCGTCGGCGCAGTGATCACCAGTATTGCCCTGTTTTTGTTCCAGATGGGGTTTTTTAACACGTGAAAATTATCGTAAATGGACAATCCAGCGACGTCGCGGCTGATTTAACAGCAGAACAATTGATTGAATCCCTCGGTTTGACCGGTAAACGGCTGGCGATGGAAGTGAACCGGGATATCATTCCCCGCAGCAGCTTTACCACGCACTGCTTTACACCGGGCGACCAGGTCGAAATTGTCCGTGCTATCGGTGGTGGTTAGTCATTTGAGATCGATAACGCTATAATAGTGCCCTGTTTTCGCTGAATTTTTAATCCGGCACACGCAAACACCTTTTACTTGTTCGAATTTATTCAAGCTTACTCAAGAGAAACAGCTAAGGAAAACACCCATGGCAGCAGTCATTTCACAGTCTTCACATTCCGGTTTTGATACCCCTCTGACGATTGCGGGGGTTGAATATCAGTCCCGCCTGTTAACCGGTACTGGTAAATACAAGGATATGGAAGAAACACGTCTGGCAACGGAAGCCAGTGGCGCTGAAATTGTGACGGTCGCGATACGCCGTACCAACATCGGGCAAAATCCCGATGAGCCCAATGTGCTCGACGTGTTACCGGCGGATAAATATACTATTTTGCCAAATACGGCGGGGTGCTACACCGCTGAAGATGCGGTGCGTACCTGTCGCCTGGCGCGTGAATTACTGGACGGGCATAAACTGGTCAAACTGGAAGTCATCGGTGATGAAAAAACCCTGTACCCGGACATCACGGCCACACTCGAAGCCGCCGAGATCCTTATTGAAGATGGTTTCGATGTCATGGTCTACACCACAGATGATCCTTTGATCGCCAAACGCCTGGAGGACATGGGGTGTATTGCGGTCATGCCTCTGGCTGCACCGATTGGTTCCGGGCTGGGTATTCGCAACCCCTACAACATCAGAACCATTGTCGAAAATGCCAACGTACCGATTCTTGTTGATGCCGGGGTCGGAACGGCCTCAGATGCCGCCATCGCGATGGAACTGGGCTGTGACGGTGTACTGATGAATACCGCTATTGCCGGCGCAAATTACCCGGTGTTAATGGCCTCAGCGATGAAAAAAGCGATAGAAGCCGGACGTGAAGCCTACCTGGCGGGTCGCATCATGAGAAAGCGTTATGCTTCAGCTTCATCGCCGATTGAAGGGACTTTTTTCTAGCCTCTTCTTCTTATAACGTCTTGCAGCCCCTCACTCTTTGTAGCATGTTGTAGCATGAATTCACCACCACACCGAATAAAAAGTTTTGTTCGCCGCGAAGGCCGCTCCTCAGACAAGCGCAAACAACTGCTGGAGCAGTTATGGCCGCGTTTCGGTATCAATCCGGATACCGGCATAGTTGATTTCAACACCCAGTTTGACCGACAAGCACCGACCTTCCTGGAGATCGGTTTTGGCACAGGCACAGCGATACTCGAAATGGCCACAAAAAATCCTGAAAACAATTATCTCGGGGTCGAAGTGTATCGCACCGGTATCGGCCAGGTGTTGAGCCAGGTCGACAATCTTGGAATAACAAATATTCGTGTGTTTAATGATGATGCCGTTGATGTACTGACTCATCAGATTCCGGACCAGTCACTCGATGGCCTGTTTTTGTTCTTTCCTGACCCCTGGCACAAAAAGCGCCACCATAAACGCCGCCTGGTGCAAGCCGGATTTATTCAGCTAATATTACAGAAGCTCAAACCCGGTGGTGTATTTCATGCGGCGACAGACTGGGAAGATTATGCTCATCAGATGATGGCCGTATTGTCTGACAATGCACAGATCATTAATTCAGCCGGTGAACATCATTTTGCTAAACGACCGGAATATCGTCCCTACACGAAATTTGAACGCCGTGGTCAGTCATTAGGGCATGGGGTTTGGGATTTGATTTTCCATCGCGTGACGGCGACATAGTTATATCCCTATGTGGTTAGAGACGATGTCTCTAATAACTGATATAAACTTAAGCACAATAAATCAGCCAATATTTTCGCTAATAACTTGAATTTATTGGCATATTAAGCAATTTAAAGTCTGGCAATATTCTAATTAAACTGTCTCCAGAAAAAGGAAACGACCCGTGTCCGATCAAATCGTACTGACTACAGAAATGATGGCCGTGCTGGCTATCCTGGCATTTACCATTTTCATGTTTGTATCAGAAATTGTCCGGGTCGATGTCGCGGCCGTGATTGTAATGGTGCTGTTAGGGCTCACCAGCCTGGTCCCTAATTTCCCTGGACTGGTACCGCCGCAAGATTTATTTATCGGTTTTGGCAGTAATGCGGTGATTTCTATTATCGCCGTGATGATTATCGGTGTTGGACTGGATAAAACCGGTGCCATGGCGCAACTGGCCGCAAAAATATTAAAAGTCGCCGGCACAACGGAAAGCCGCATTATTGCGTTTATTTCCGGTACGGTGGCCTTCATATCAAGCTTCATGCAAAACATTGGCGCGGCCGCATTGTTTATGCCGGTCGTCGCCAGGATTTCACGACGCACCAATATTCCACTTTCACGTTTATTAATGCCGATGGGCTACTGTGCCATTCTGGGTGGCACCATGACCATGATTGGCTCCAGTCCGCTGATCCTGTTAAACGATCTGATCATCACCTCCAACAACTCTTTACCTGACAGCATCGACCAGATGAGCACCTTCAGCCTGTTTTCTGTCACACCCATTGGTATCGCCATGGTTGTTGCGGGCGTTTTATATTTCATTGTCCTGGGAAAATATGTGTTGCCGGTGACTAAAACAGAAACAGCAGAACCGGGCAAAACCTCTGACTATTTTGAAGAGATCTACAAAATCAAGGGGGAAATCTACGAAGTTAAAATTACCAGTGATACTGATGAGCAGGTGGTAGGTGCCACCATCGAGACTATCGAAGCGCTGGACATCAATGTACAGATCATCGCCGCACGCAGCGCAAATGATTTGCGCGTTGCACCGGCACGCGACATCAACGTATGGGTAGGAACAGAGCTCGCCTTATTAGGTTCTGTTGAAAATGTAAAAGCCTTCACCGATAAATATAATCTTAAATTTAAAAATGAACTTGATGCCTTTTCTGAAATATTAACACCGACCTCTGCCGGTATTTCTGAACTGGTTATAACACCAAGTTCCAGCCTGATTAACAAATCAATCAATGAATTGCGCATGCGTAAACGCTATGGCACCAGTGTTCTGGCTATTTATCGCGGTGGTGAGGTGATACGTGAAGACCTCAGGCACCACGTATTCCAGTCTGGTGACACTATCGTGGTGCACAGTAAATGGCAGGATTTGTACAATCTTTCCAAAGACCGTGATTTTGTCGTCGTCACTGACTTCCCTCACGAAGAAACCCGACCCCATAAATTCATGCATGCGCTGACATTTTTCCTGATCGCGTTGTCACTGGTCCTGTTTACCGAGTTAAGACTCTCTATCGCACTCATGGTAGGTGCGATTGGCATGATCGTCAGTGGCGTACTGAGTATTGATGAAGCCTATAAAGCAGTGGGCTGGCAATCGGTGTTCCTGCTGGCCAGCCTGATTCCCCTGGGTATGGCCGTTGAAACCACCGGCACTGCCGCCTGGATCGCACAGGAGACCCTGAACATCCTTGGCGATGTGCCTATATGGGTATTACAGGCCGCTATTGCCGTACTGGGTACGATATTTACACTGGTCATGTCGAATGTCGGGGCCACGGTGTTACTGGTGCCACTGGCGGTAAACATCGCAATCAAAGTCGGTGCTGATCCAGCCCTGTTTGCGTTAACCGTCGCCCTGGCCACCTCGAACTCTTTCTTTATCCCAACCCACCAGGTTAACGCCCTGATCATGGGCCCGGCGGGTTACCGGGTAAAAGACTTCATGAAAGCCGGCGCCCCCATGACCATCATCTTCCTGATCATCATGCTGGTGATGCTTAATATTCTTTATTAGGAACAAGACCGAAGAATTACCACGGGGGACACGGAGAAAAGCATTTTTGACTTAAGTTCCCTCTCCCCTTTGGGGAGAGGGCTAGGGTGAGGGGAATGTGTAAGCGTGAGGCACAAAATTCAAAAGCCCCCTCATCCTAACCTTCTCCCCAAAGGGGAGAAGGGACTTAAGTCAAAAAAGATTTTCTCCGTGACCTCGGCAACTGCGTCCTGCGTTGCCCTGCCTTCATACATCCATGTATTCGTCCGTGGTAAAAAAACATTCTTTAGATCTTTCCCCCGTGTTCCCCGTGGTAAATTTTTGGTTTTGAAGTTAAAAAAAAGGAGCCTTACGGCTCCTTTTAGTTACTAACTTCGTAATACCTTACTTCACTTTTGGATCAAGCTCTCCGGCTGCATAGCGCTGAGACATAATATCCAATGATGTTGCATTGATCTTGGACGCATTGCCGGCGCTACCAAATGATTCATAACGTGCCTTACAGATTTCCATCATTGCCTTGGTAGCTTCTTTATAGAATTTACGTGGATCAAAGTTGGACGTGTTTTCTGAAAGATGACGGCGAATCGAGCCAGTTGAAGCCATACGCAGGTCAGTATCAATATTTACCTTGCGTACACCATTTTTGATACCTACCTGAATTTCTTCAACCGGTACGCCATAGGTCTGGCCCATGTCACCACCATAGTTGTTGATAATTTCCAACCATTCCTGCGGCACAGAAGATGAACCATGCATAACAAGATGAGTATCAGGAATACGTGCATGAATTTCCTTGATTCGTTTGATCGCAAGAATATCGCCAGTCGGTGGACGCGTAAACTTGTATGCGCCGTGGCTGGTTCCGATTGCAATCGCCAGTGCATCACACTTGGTCTTTTTAACAAATTCCGCCGCTTCTTCCGGGTCAGTCAACAGCTGGTCCATGGAAAGCTTGCCTTCCGCGCCGTGGCCGTCTTCTTCACCCATTTCGCCCGTTTCCAATGAACCCAGGCAACCCAGCTCGCCTTCTACCGTGACACCACCTGCATGAGCCATTTTCACTACTTCTGCTGTCACATCAACGTTATATTCAAACGATGAAGGTGTCTTCATATCTGCCATAAGAGAACCGTCCATCATCACTGAGCTGAAACCAGACTGGATAGAACGCAAACAAATAGCGGGTTCAGAACCATGATCCTGGTGCATAACTACTGGAATATGTGGATATTGCTCAATTGCCGCAATAATTAAATGCCGTAAAAAAGGCTCGCCTGCATAAGAACGTGCACCTGCAGAACCCTGCATGATGACAGGACTGTCAACGGCATCCGCCGCCTGCATAATGGCTTGCACCTGTTCCATATTGTTGACATTAAATGCAGGTAATCCATAACCATGCTCAGCTGCATGATCTAATAATTGTCGCATGCTAATAAGTGCCATAACTTTCTCCTTCGTCTAAATATAAATAATTACAAATCGGTTTTAATTCTGGTTAAAAATGCTAAGTCTTGTTGAAGATGTTAATTCTGGTTGTAAATGTCGTCGCCAACCTGGATGACTTTCATTACGTTCGTTCCACCCATTTTTCCCATCAAATCACCTTTGGTGAGCAGCACCAGATCACCATCTTCTACCGCGCCGCGTTCCTTCAATACCTTGAGCGCTTCAATATTTACCTGTACATGGTCAGTATTGGGTTTCTCAAAATTAATCGGGTAAACACCGCGATATAGTGTCACCTTGCGGCGTGTTTCAACGTGACTGGTCAAAGCATAAATGGGTATGCTTGAACTGATCCTCGACATCCAGAGCGGTGTTGAACCCGACTCCGTTAAAGCCGCAATGGCTTTGACACCCAGGTGGTTCGCGGTGTACATCGAGGCCATCGCAATGGCTTCATCCACCTTTTCAAAACGGGTATTAATACGATGGTCAGATAATGTTGTGACCTTTTGTTTTTCAGCTTCCCGACAAATACGGTCCATAGCTTCAATCGCTTTGACCGGGTACTTTCCTGCGGCTGTTTCTGCCGAAAGCATCACCGCGTCCGTACCATCGAAAACAGCATTGGCGACATCAAACACTTCAGCTCGCGTAGGAATCTGATTAGTAATCATCGATTCCATCATCTGCGTTGCAGTAATGACCACGCGGTTCATTGTGCGCGCCATGGTAATAATTTCTTTCTGGATCGCGGGTAATACCGCATCACCCACTTCTACACCAAGGTCACCACGCGCAATCATCACTGCGTCCGATGCGGCGATAATTTCTTCCAACGCATCCAATGCCTCTGCTCGTTCTATCTTGGATACAATGGCACCTTTACCACCAGCCTGGCGAAATAATTCTCGCGCCTCATTCACATCAGCCGCACTACGCGGAAAAGAGAGTGCCAGATAATCAGCCTGAAATGATGCAGCTGCCTTAATATCACTTCGGTCTTTATCTGTTAACGCACTTGCGGACAAACCACCACCCTGGCGATTGATACCTTTACGGTCCGAAAGCTGGCCACCCATAATTACTTTACAAATAATTTTCTGACCTTCTACGCGTTCGACCTCAAACACAATACGCCCGTCATCCAGCAATAAAATATCTTTGGGTGACGTGTCATCAGGTAATTCCTTATAGGCAATACCAACATGCTCTATCGTACCGGCATCCGTGGCGAGCCCGGCATCCAGCGCAAAAGTCTGACCTTCTTCCAGTTCGACCGGCCCATCCTTGAAACACTCGATACGTATTTTTGGTCCTTGTAAGTCCGCCAGTACTCCGACCGGTCTTTTTTGAGATCGAGCAATTTCACGCACCTGCTCGGCACGTTTAGCGTGGTCTTCCTGCTTGCCATGGGAAAAATTCAGCCGAACAACATCAACGCCGGCTTTGACGATACCTTCCAGTACTGCCGGATCATCCGTCGCAGGCCCAAGTGTTGCGAGTATTTTTGTTCTTCTTTTTTGCATATTTTATTTTGCGCGCTCTTCCAGCATGGCGACTGCGGGCAATTTTTTGCCTTCAAGAAACTCAAGAAACGCGCCGCCGCCTGTAGAAATATAAGATACCTTGTCGGCAATATTATATTTAGATACTGCGGCCAGTGTGTCGCCACCACCCGCAATCGAAAATGCCGGGCTTTCCGCAATCGCCATTGCTATCGCTTTAGTGCCCGCACCAAACTGGTCGAATTCAAAAACACCAACCGGACCGTTCCAGACAATGGTACCGGCTTTTTTCAAAATTTCTGCCAGAGCAGCAGATGTATCCGGGCCAATATCAAAAATCATGTCGTCATCAGTAACATCCGCCACGGCCTTGAGGGTTGCTTCTGCAGATTCAGCAAATTCCTTGGCACAAACCACATCTGTCGGCACTGGAATGTCACTGCCACGTTCTATCGCTGCACTCTTCAGAGATTTTGCTGTCGTAACAAGATCTTCTTCATACAGTGACTTACCAACATTGTGGCCGTCAGCCGCAATAAAAGTATTGGCAATACCACCGCCAACAATCAGCTGGTCAACAATTTTTGAAAGTGATTCAAGTACCGTCAACTTGGTCGACACTTTTGATCCACCGACAATGGCAACCATGGGGCGAGCCGGATTATCCAGTGCTTTGCCCAGCGCTTCCAGTTCACCCGCCAACAATGGGCCGGCACAGGCAGTCGATGCGTATTTTGCAACACCATGCGTCGATGCCTGTGCACGATGTGCGGTACCAAAAGCGTCCATCACATAAACATCACACAGAGCAGCCATCGTTTTGGATAGCGCATCGTCGTTCTTTTTCTCACCCTGGTTGAATCGCACATTTTCACACAATACGACATCGCCATCGGCGAGTTCAATACCACCTAGCCAGTCTTTTTCCAGCCTGACTTCTTTGCCAAGTAATTTTGACAAATGACTGGCAACCGGTGCCAGGGAATATTTTTCGTCATACACACCTTCTTCAGGACGACCCAGGTGCGACATCAACATCACTTTTGCGCCCGCCTTGACAGCATGCTCGATTGTTGGCAAAGATGCGCGAATACGTGTGTCATCCGAAACCTGTCCGTCTTTTACCGGCACATTCAGGTCCTGACGTATCAAAACCCGCTTGCCTGCAAGATCAAGGTCTACCATCTTAATAACAGACATTTAACTCTCCCAAAAAATCATATACTTTAAACAGGTACGGGGTGAAGAAGCGCTTCACCCCGTTTTCATTACTTTCTGCTACCTGGGCTTAGTTAGCAGCAACGTGCTGAACAAAGCGAAGCATGTTACATGTGTAACCATACTCATTGTCATACCACGCAACCACCTTGACGAAAGTTCCGTCTAACGCAATGCCCGCGCCTGAATCAAAGATTGATGATTGACCGCAACCACGGAAATCAGTAGAAACGACTTTCTCATCGGTATAACCCAAAGTCTTACTCATTGGACCAGACTCAGAGGCCGCTTTCATTGCAGCACAAATTTCTTCGTAACTGGCTTCTTTGTTTAATTCAACCGTCAAGTCAACAACAGAAACATCAGATGTTGGTACACGGAAAGCCATGCCGGTTAACTTGCCATTCAATTCAGGCAGCACAACACCAACGGCTTTAGCAGCACCGGTTGATGAAGGAATAATGTTTTCCAGAATACCACGGCCACCGCGCCAGTCTTTCATCGAAGGACCGTCTACGGTTTTTTGAGTTGCAGTCGCTGCGTGAACGGTAGTCATCAAGCCACGCTTGATACCCCAGTTGTCATTTAAGATTTTAGCGACAGGTGCCAGGCAATTAGTTGTACAGGAAGCGGCTGAAACAATAGCCTGACCAGCATAGGATTCGCCATTAACGCCATCTACAAACATAGGCGTACCGTCTTTTGAAGGAGCAGACATAACAACTTTCTTCGCGCCGGCATCGATGTGCTTTTGACAAGTTTCTTCAGTCAGGAAAAAACCGGTACACTCGATAATGAGATCAGCGTCGATGTCACTCCACTTTAAATTTGCTGGATCACGCTCAGCTGTTAAACGGATTTTTTTGCCGTTAACGATCAGGTCATTGTTATCGACTGAGATTTCACCGTCGAAGTTACCGTGAACCGAATCATACTTGAGCATGTAAGCCAGGTAGTCAGCGTCAAGCAAGTCGTTGATGCCAACAACTTCTATATCACCAAAATCTTTTGCTATAGCACGAAATGCCATGCGACCAATACGGCCGAAACCGTTAATACCCACTTTGATTGTCATAGGAAAACTCTCCTTCGCAATAGTTTTATAAAGTTAAAAATTAGAGAATAGATTCAACGGTCTTCACAACGTCTTCGACGGTGAAACCGAATTCTTTCGCCAGATCTTCGATAGGCGCAGACTCACCAAAGTGGTCCATGCCATGCACAGCATCAGCATATTTATACCAACCCGCAGTGACGGCTGCTTCAACCGCAACAGTCGGCACACCCTTTGGTAATACAGATGCGCGATAAGCGTCATCTTGCGCTTCAAAGGCATCAACAGATGGCATGGAAACAACCCGAACCTTCTTGCCGCTCATTTTTTCTGCTGTCGCTACCGCAAGCGCAATTTCAGAGCCGGTTGCGATAATGATGACATCAGGCGTACCGCAATCTTTTAGGACATATCCGCCTTTGCTAATGTTAGCGATTTGTTCCGCAGACCGTTGCTGATGAGGCAATCCCTGACGCGAAAAGATCAAGCATGATGGACCCGTTTTACGCTCGATCGCTTTGGCCCAGGCAACAGCAGACTCAACCGCATCACAAGGACGCCATACCGCCATATTAGGAATCATACGTAATGTAGGAATTTGTTCGACAGGTTGATGGGTCGGGCCATCTTCACCCAGACCAAAAGAGTCATGCGTGTAAACAAAAATACTCTGGATCTTCATCAACGCGGCCATGCGTAATGCATTACGTGCATACTCAGAGAACATCAGGAATGTCGCTCCAAATGGCATTAAACCGCCGTGAAGTGTAATACCATTCATAATGGCTGACATAGCGAACTCACGAACACCATAATTCAGATAGTTAGCATCTTCATTACTGATCATTGGTTTGTAACCGGACCATTCCGTCAGGTTAGAACAACCCAGGTCAGCTGAACCACCAAACAATTCAGGCACAGCAGGAGAGTAGGCTTCGATGGCAGCAAGTGATGCTTTACGTGTTGCCGGGCTGTCGGCCTTATCATTAACAGAGGCAATATAGGCTGCTGATTTTTCTTCCCAGTCAGCTGGCAAATCACCCGCCATACGACGTTCGTATTCAGCCGCTAATGCTGGATGCTCCGCTTTATAAGCAGCAAATTTTTCATTCCATGCAGACTCAATTGCTGCACCTTTTTCTTTCGCATCCCAACCATGATAAATCTCACTTGGGACTTCAAACGCACCATGATCCCAACCCAATGCAGCCTTGGTCAGGTTAACCTCTTCTTCACCCAAAGGTGCACCGTGACAAGCATGGCTGCCCGCTTTGTTTGGTGAACCAAAGCCAATGGTGGTTTTACAGCAAATCATTGTAGGCTTGTCAGTCATAGACTTCGCAAGCTCAACAGCACTCTTTAGTGCGTCAGCATCATGACCATCGACATCTGCAATCACATGCCAGCCATAAGATTCAAAACGTGCTGGTGTATTATCGGTAAACCAGCCTTCAACATGGCCATCGATAGAGATGCCATTGTCACCCCAGAAACAGATCAACTTGCCAAGACCTAATGTACCGGCCAGTGAACATGCTTCGTGTGAAATACCTTCCATCAAGCAACCATCACCTAAAAAGACATACGTATGGTGATCAACGATATTATGATTTTTTTGATTGAACTGGCCTGCCAATGCTTTTTCCGCAATGGCCATACCTACCGCGTTAGTAATACCCTGACCTAACGGACCTGTTGTCGTTTCAACGCCAGGTGCATAACCATATTCAGGATGACCTGGTGTTTTGGAATGTATTTGGCGGAAATTTTTCAATTCTTCCATAGGAAGATCGTAACCCGCAAGATGCAACAAGGAGTATATGAGCATGGAGCCATGACCGTTGGACAGAACAAACCGGTCCCGGTTACTCCAGTCAGGGTTAGTGGGGTTATGTACCAGAAAATCATTCCATAGAACCTCGGCAATATCAGCCATACCCATGGGCGCACCCGGGTGACCAGAATTTGCTTTCTGGACAGCATCCATACTTAATGCTCGTATCGCATTTGCTAAATCTCTGCGGGAAGGCATGTAATTATTCTCCTGTAAGTCAATTAACAATACTTTTTTTAAGACGAAAAAATTAAGACGAAAAAACCGGTACCCCTCGTTAAATCAACGAGGAAGAATGTTTATTAGCCGTGAAATTTAGGCCAGAAACTATGAATTCTGGTGACTGCTTTTTTTTATTTATTTTTTAAAACACAGCCCTGCATGAGGTAAAACGATCTGGCAGCCCCAATCTTGCTATAAGCCATTGAAATTAATCAAATAATGTTCGCTCAATCTGCAAGTTTGGCCCTTGGTGGCCGCTCGAAATCTATCCTAATGAAACAGGATCGGTGATTCTCTCTCATCTACAATAATTCAGCAATACCTGAAATACATAAAATAATTAAATCAACCTATTAAGTCGATGAATAGATTATGTTAAACATAAAGAAACAACCCGTTTTAGCTCGATTCAGACGTTTTATATAAGTAAACACCCATAAATGATCTGATTTTGGTGCCCAAAATAGCATCACGAATCTCTGTACCCCGGTACTAAAGAAAGATGGTTTATCGCCGATAAATCAGACAACTTGATACGATTACCAGTCCAGGATCAAAAAAATGAGCCAAACAAATTCAACAACATACTTGCATCACACAACGAATCGATCTCATTCCAGATTGATGACCATTTTGATCTTTTTATTCCTGAGCCTTTTTTATACCGTCAGCCATGCTCGAACGCTGAATTTGATCGTACAACCCATTTTAGGCCCACAACGCAGTATTGAATTTTATCAACCGCTTGCGGAATACTTGAGCAAACAAACCGGCGAAGATATTAAAATCATTGCGGCTGTTAATTTTCCCGCTTATTGGGAAACAATGAAAAAAGGCAAGGAATACGACATCGTTATGGATGCCGCGCACTTTACCGATTTTCGTCGTAACCGGCTCGGATACACCGTGCTGGCCAAAGTCCCTGACACGGTAAGTTATTCATTGGTCACTGACGAAGAAGCAATGATACTGGATCCGGAAGAGTTGATAGGTAAACCCATCGCCACAATGAGCTCGCCTGGTTTAGGCGGCATACGCTTGAACGAAATGTTTCCGAATCCATTACGACAACCTATTATTATGGAAACACCAAATTCGTTAGCCGCAGTCGACAAGGTGAAAAAAGGGGAAGCCATTGCCGCAATCATACCCACACCATTGTTAAATTCGCTTGAAGGCCTGAATACCGTTACCACTACCGACCCGGTACCCCATGTTGGATTTTCAGTGTCTCCAAGTGTCAGTAAGGAGCTGCAAGAGTCTATTAAAAAAGCGCTCGTCAACGCTTCAAAAACAGAAGAGGGCAAAAAAATGCTTGAAGCAATCAGCTTCCCGCAATTCGTCGACGCCAACGATAAAATATATGACGGACAGGCTGCCTTGCTGGAAGGCGTCTGGGGATATTGATAAGGGCAGGAAAAAGATAACAGGGTTAAGATAAAAGTAAACCCGCCGTGACTTTGAAGTCACGGCGGGTTTTTTATTGTGCAGATGCGCCTATCCAGAAAGTTTCAACATCAAACACGACAGGATCATCCATATTCACTCGCGGCTGATCAATGTCGGCATTCTTTGCGGCCTCAGCAGGATCCAGCACAACGGGCCGCCAGCGATAAACAATATGTAATTTGCCTTCATACTCCTGACTGATTTCCAGTGAAATCGCCCGCTCTTTATAGATTTTATTATCCTGTTTATAAACCATGGATGAATCAATATTTGTTTTGGCATCGGCGACATTTGGATTCATACCTTCAGCATCATCAACGCTCAAATAAGAGGAATACCCGCCGACGGCAGATTCATTCACAGCAATTCGCTGCATAAGAATGATTTTCTGCCCTTTGCGGAACAATGCAAAATAATGTTTATCGTGCTGGATTTTTTCAATAAGCTCAGAATCAGCCAACTGTCGTGCGGCCACCCATTTATCCAGACTACCGATATCTTTATCGGTGCCACATGCGCTCAACAATATTGCACACAGCGCGATCAACAAAAGCATACTGTGAAAATTTATCTTCATTAAACGATCATCCGTTAAAAATTATTCCTGATTTCCAAGATATTTTTTCACCCATGTCACAATAATAGACGCGGTATATTCAGCATCATTTTTATTTGAAAGTAAATGATCAGCCTTATCCAGAGAAACAAAACTTTTAGGATGTTTTGCATGAAAGAAAATTTTGGATGCTTCTTCAATAGGCACGGTCTTGTCATCAGGGGAGTGGAATATAAGCAAGGCCTTGTTTAAATTAGCTATATGATCAGCATCCGCATATTTTTCAATATCTTCAAGAAATTGTTTTTTTATCAGGAAATTTCTGCCCTCCAGATTCACTTCAGCACAACCATCTTGCATAATCTGGTCTTCGTGTGCGGCAAATTGACGCTTGAGAACCGCTGCATTACTCACTGCTGCAATTGTCACTACGGCTTTGGATTCTTCTATGCGCTGAGCAGCAATCAATACTGCTGCACCCCCGAGGCTATGACCAATGAGCAACTCGGGCGCCTGATAATTTTCACGTAAAAATTCCGCCGCACAAATCAGGTCATCCACGTTTGATGAAAAATTCGAATTAGCAAAATCGCCATCACTGCTACCCAGACCGGTAAAATCAAACCGCAAGACAGCAATACCCTGTTTGGCTAACGACTGGCTTATAAAGGAAGCCGTCACAAAATCTTTTGAACAGGTAAAACAATGTGCAAATAATGCAAATGCACGGGGTTTTTTTGGTAACTCAAGCAAGCCCGCCAGTTTTTCACCTGACTGGTTTGAAAATTCGACTTTTATCCTCTTTTGACCCATATTTTGTCCGCATATTTCAGAGTTTGCTGCCTGACCAAAGATCAATTCACCGCAAAGGCGCAAGGATCGCAAAGAAAATCATTTTAATTTTAAAAACCAGGGAACAGCTTGCTAAATAACCAGATCTCACCACTACGGTGAATCGTAAATCCTTATCTTTTTCAACATAAAAACTTTGCGTCCTTTGCGCCTTTGCGGTTAAAAACACACACAGACCAGAACACATATGTCCGCCTACATGAAGTACGCAGGCCGTATATTACACTACACTGGTGTCCCCATTGGATCATTTTAATTTAATTCGGGCGAAATAGCCTAAATGATCAGAAGCACTCCAATAAGCTTCTGAAATAAGACCAACCTCGTCGACATCAAACTGACTGTTAACCAGGACATAATCAATACGTATTCCCCGGCTTTTTCGTCCGGGACCAATGACAGTGCCTCTTTGCCGTATAAAACGTGCCTGGGATGTTTCTACTGCCAGGGCGGTATCAATAAATTTCCTCGACAATATCGAATGGCGCTGATCACCTGGCAGGATATTTAAATCGCCTAACAAAACCATAGGTGCAGATGACTTGTTTTCGACTGCTTTTAGAATGTTCACAAAAGACTGCCCGTTCTTTAAATCACGGTCTTTATGCACAATGATAAACACAACCGGCTGCTTTTGAATTTCCAGGGTAGCGATCAGGATACTTTTTATATTACCCCAACCTTGACTAATCTCCCGTCTTTGCACATCAAGGATTTTAAACCTGGATAGCAATGCAACACCCCACCAGCCCCCATTTTTACCCTGGCCATGTGGGACATAGGCAACAGCCATGCTCAATAATCGTCCAAGTTGCTCGGCTTGTTGTTGACCATAGACTTCCTGCAAACCAACCACATCCGCATCAACAGACTCAATCGCTGCCGCAACAGGCTGTAAATCCAGATTTGCATTATCTTTTAACTTATAGGGGCTTTCTCCCCACTGAGCAATACCCGCGCCGACACGAATATTGTAAGTCATGACGGTAATCAAACCCGAATTGTCGCCAGCCGCCTGTGCATCATTAAAAAACAGGCAGGCCAGCACCAGGGCAAATATGCCCGACATACGAATTATTAAAATGCCCTGATTAAATGTTGTCGGCAGTGTGAAAAGCATGATTGCACCCTGTTACAGTCCTGTTAGAATTCCGACATGGACGTATCTTATATTCTCAATGATTTAAATGAACCCCAACGTGAAGCAGTCTGTTCACCTGACCAAAATCTACTCATCCTGGCAGGCGCAGGCAGCGGTAAAACCCGTGTACTGGTACATCGTATTGCCTGGCTGATCCAGGCTGAAAATGTATCACCCTACAGCATACTTTCTGTCACGTTTACCAATAAAGCCGCGAATGAAATGCGCGGCCGTATTGAAAACCTGCTGAACATGCCCGCAAAAGGTATGTGGGTCGGCACATTTCATGGGCTGGCACATCGCCTGCTACGTGCACACTGGCAGGATGCGAACCTGCCACAAAACTTTCAGGTACTTGACAGTGAAGACCAGCATCGCGCGATCAAACGTATCGTGCGCGAAATGGAACTGGATGATTCACAATGGCAACCCAAACAAATACAGTGGTTTATCAATGCCCGAAAAGATGAAGGCCAGCGATCTGCAAACATTGAGCACCATAATGATCCTTATTTACAACAATTGACGGCCGTTTATAAGGCATATGAAGACATGTGCCAGCGTTCAGGCCTGGTCGATTTTGCTGAACTATTACTCCGCGCCCACGAACTCTGGTTAAAACAACCACATATTCTGACGCATTATCAACAACGCTTCAGTCACGTTCTGGTCGATGAGTTTCAGGACACCAACACCATTCAGTATGCCTGGTTACGTATGCTTGTCGGTGCCAGCGGTCGAATTTTTGTTGTCGGTGATGATGACCAGTCCATTTATGGCTGGCGCGGCGCGCGCATCGAACATATCCAACAGGCACAGAATGATTTTCCAGAAACCAAAGTCATCAAGCTGGAGCAAAATTATCGATCTACCAGCACTATTCTTGAAGCCGCGAATGCACTGATCTCAAATAACCCGAGTCGCCTCGGCAAAGAACTTTGGACCGATGGTAAAAAAGGCGATCCGATCACCCTCTACTCGGCATTTAATGAAATAGATGAAGCCCGTTTTGTCATCAATCAAATATTGAAATATGTCCAGGAAGGGGGCGCTCGTCAGGAAACTGCGATCCTCTATCGTTCAAATGCACAATCACGTGCTTTTGAAGAAGCCTTGCTACAAATGAACATGCCGTATCGCGTATACGGCGGCTTACGTTTCTTCGAACGAGCTGAAATAAAAGATGCACTAAGCTATTTACGTTTGATGATCAACCACTCAGACGATGCAGCATTTGAACGCATTGTTAATACACCTACGCGAGGAATTGGTACACGCAGCATAGAAGAAGTCAGAAAGCATGCCAGACAATTCCAGATACCATTGTGGGAAGCAGCAAAAGCAATTGTTTTTGAAAACCGTCTGGCCGCACGCAGCACCAATGCACTGGCATCCTTTATCAAGCTAATGGAGCATATGTCTGCAGAAACCGAAGACCTGACACTTGCCGATAAAATGGACCGTGTCCTGAAACTCAGCACCTTGCTGGAGCATCACCGCAATGACAAAAGTGAAAAAGCACAAACCCGTTTTGAAAACCTTGAAGAATTAATTTCAGCTGCCAGTTATTTCACCTATGAAGATGATGAAGAAGAACCAATGGACGAAATGTCCGCCTTCCTGTCGCACGCGGCATTAGAAGCGGGAGAAAAACAGGGCAAGGAATGGGACGACTGCGTACAGCTCATGACATTACACTCTGCCAAAGGTCTGGAGTTTCCAATGGTGTTCCTGTGTGGTGTCGAAGAAGGTCTGTTCCCGCATGAGCGATCTACCAGCGATGACAGCAAACTGGAAGAAGAAAGGCGACTTTGTTATGTCGGCATAACACGCGCCGAAAAACAGCTTTTTTTATCTTATGCACAATCACGACGTATTCATGGATCAGACACCTACCCGAGCAAATCCCGTTTCATTGATGAAGTGCCCGCTGAACTGATTCAGGAAGTACGCTTAAAAGGCAAGGTGACTCAACCTGCCTTTCAACCACCAAAGAAAAAATCATACGCAAGAGCAACAACTACTACGTCCGTGGAAGGATTCAAACTTGGTCAACGTGTTACCCATGGAAAATTTGGCGAAGGTGTTGTATTACAATTTGAAGGCGAATCCAGCCAGGCAAGAGTACAGATACAATTTGACCAGGCTGGCAGTAAATGGCTGGTGATGTCATATGCCAAGCTGCAAAGCCTTTGAACAGACCCCCAATATAAAATAAAAGGCAATACTCATGGATAAAAAAATGTTTCCGCTACTCATTGCGCTTCTGCTTTCGCTCACCAGCATCAGCTGTGATAAGAGCCCTGAAGGTAACAAACAAGACAGCCAGCCCTCTGCTCAGGCCCCGGCTGCGCAAACTTTTAACTGGAAAATGGTGACGACCTGGCCGCCAAACTTTCCGGTATTCCAGGAAGGCGTGGACCGGTTTGCTAATGATGTGAAAATAATGAGTGGTGGTCGCCTCGACATTAAAGTTTATGCTGGCGGTGAGCTGGTCCCACCATTACAAACCTTTGATGCAGTCTCCCAGGGGACCGTCGAGATTGGCCATGGTGCCGCTTATTATTGGGCCGGGAAAATCCCTGCCGGCGTATTTTTTACCTCCGTCCCCTTTGGTCTGAATGCACAAAGCATGACGTCCTGGTTATACGGTGCTGGCGGCCTGGAACTCTGGCAGGACCTCTATAAAGACTATGGCCTGGTGCCCTTCCCAATGGGAAATACCGGTGTGCAAATGGGCGGCTGGTTTAATAAAAGAATAAACTCTCTGAAAGATATAAAAGGTCTGAAAATGCGCATGCCTGGCCTGGGCGGCAAAGTACTGGCCAAAGCGGGCGGCGTACCGGTATTACTGGCCGGCGGCGAAATCTATACCGCGCTGGAGCGCGGCACAATTGACGCGACCGAATGGGTCGGCCCATACCATGATGAACGTCTTGGCCTGAACCGGGCGGCCAAATATTATTATTACCCGGGCTGGCATGAACCTGGTTCAGAACTGGAAATACTGGTCAACAAAAAAGCCTATGATTCACTCCCCGCAGATTTGCAAAAAATTGTCGAAACTTCAGCGCGTGCAAATAGCTTATGGATGACCGCACAATTTGAAGCACTGAATATTAAATCACTGAATGTTCTACAGGACAAAAACGTCACCACGCTAAAATTTCCCGATGATGTAATCCGGGAGTTGCGCAAATTATCTGATGAAGTCTACGAAGAACAGGCCGCCAAAGATCCCCAATTCAAAAAGATCTATGATGCCTTTAATGATTACCGCACCAAGTCACAAGCATGGAACAAAATCTCCGAAGCGGCTTATCAGGAAGCGCTTAGCCTGAAGTAAGATCTTAAACACAAAACCTTTTACCACGGGGTAAAAGGTTTTGGTCTTATCTCAACCCCTGAAGTTCGTCCATCATGTTTGGTAGCCAGAGCGTCACCTGCGGGAATATAAGCAGCAGGCTGATGGCGGCCACCTGAATCAGAACAAACGGAATTATGCCACGGTAAATATGACTTATATTTATTGCTTCCGGTACCACCGCCTTTAAATAAAATAATGAAAAACCAAATGGCGGGGTAAGAAAAGAAGTTTGTAAATTAACTGCAATCAATACTGCAAACCATAACAGGTCAATCTGATAAAATAATGCGATCGGTGCCAGTATTGGCACCACAATAAAACAAATTTCGATAAAATCCAGAAAAAACCCCAGCACGAATATCAACAGCATACTGACAGCCATAAAGCCCCACATCCCACCCGGCAGGCTTGTTAATAATTCGTGCACGATTAAATCACCACCCATGCCACGAAACACCAGACCAAACGCAGTGGCGCCTATCAGTATCAAAAAAACCATACTGGTATAACGCGTCGTTTGCCGCATGGCTTGTTGCAGCTTGTCCAGGCTTAACCTGCGATGCAGGATCGCAAGAATTAACGCGCCTATAGCACCAAACGCGGCAGACTCAGTCGGAGAGGCAACACCATAAAATATAGACCCTAGTACGGCAAACACCAACAACAAGGGCGGCACCATACTTTTAATAATTTTAAAATAAAAATCAGCTGATCTTTGGTCCGTATCACTTTTTAAAACCGGTGCAAGTTCAGGCTTCAACCAGCTCACTATCAAAATATACAAAATAAATAATGAGACGAGCAACAAGCCCGGTATCACTGCCCCGACGAACAAACGCCCGACCGGCACACCAATGACGTCGCCCAACAAAATCAGCACAATACTCGGCGGAATAATCTGTCCAAGTGTGCCTGATGCCGCAATCACGCCGGTCGCTAACTCCGGTTTATAACCATGCTTTAACATTGCGGGTAAGGCGATTATGCCCATGGTAACGACCGTCGCACCCACCACACCTGTCGTCGCGGCCAGTAATGCACCTACCGCAACAATTGATACTGCCATACCCCCGCGTATACGACCGAACAGCAGTGCCATTGATTCAAGCAGATCCTGAGCAAGGCCTGACTTTTCGAGTACGACACCCATAAAAATAAACAAAGGCACCGCCAGCAAGGTGAAATTTGTCATGATGCCCCAGATACGCAAGGGCAATAGAGAAAAGAAATCCAATCCAAGTGCGATGCTGCCAAACAAAAAAGCCACTGCACCCAGAGTAAAAGCAACAGGGTAACCCATGATCAGGAAGATCATCAGCACCACAAACATTGCCAAAGCCCAGATTTCCATCAACCTCTGACTTCTTCCTTACCCAGAATAATGAGCAGATTTCTAAAGATTGAAACCAGGCCCTGTAACAACAGAAAAATAAAGGCCAATGGTATGACCGCTTTTAATATATAGCGGTAATCCAACCCACCCGGGTCTGGTGATTTTTCTGCAAAACGGTAGGAGTTTTCCACAAAATCAAATGAACTGATGATGATCAATAAGCAAAAAGGCACAAGGAAAAACAGACCGCCAATCACTTGCACCCAGGCCCTGTGCCCTGGTGTCATCCATCGACTATGGGAGAGTATATCAACACAAACATGTCCATCATGCTTAAATGTATAAGCACTACCAATAAGAAATATCAGCGCAAAGAGGTGCCATTCCAGTTCTTGTAATGCAACAGACCCCTGCAGGAATACAAAACGCATTACCACGTCATAGCAAACAATCAATACCATCGCGAGCACCAGCCAGGAAATAGTGCGGCCCGACCATTCGCTGAGACGATCTATAAAAGTGGCAATTGACGTTAAATATCGCATTTATTATTTATTATGAGGATAAAATTCCTGCGCTGGATACACTGAAACCGACGTACCAGATACCTATAACTACAGACTGAATCAGAACTCAACTCCAAATTGAACTATGCCATTTTGCTCTTCATCACTGACCAACACACCCACATCCAGATGGAACCTGGATCCAAAACCCAGCCCAAGCGATATTGCGGAGTCTTTATCTGCTTTAAAATTTTGACGCAAACCAGCTCGAAATTTAAACCAGCTCACAGGCCTTAACTCAACGCCCATTGATAAATATAAGGTCTCATTGGTAAAACCGACGCCATCATTTTGCGTCATATCGAGATCAACTTCCAGGGTTCTTCTGCGCTTCACATGCGCAAAACCAATACGCGCCTGTGGCTTTAATTTGATACTACTACCATCCGAATAATCAAACTTCATCGGTATTATATTTTTAACAACAAAGGCCAGTTTATATCGGCCGAATTCCTTGAAAGCACCTGCGTCAATACTAAATGCGGAGCTTGACTCACTGCCGCTGAAACTAATGCCCGTATTCGCACTGGCAATGTCTTCACTGGTTTTTACTGTCTTTGCAAAAGCCAGCTTGGGTGTAAACCCGATAGACCATGAGCTATGCCCGATCATATCCGGATTAAAAATATGAGAGATCGCAACACCTTGCTCAACGACAGATAAACCTCGCTTTTCCAGCGTTGAGTTGAACACAGGCGCAGCAGGATCGGATATATCAGGAACACCACTGATTGCCCTGGTGCTTTTAAAAACATATTTATTTAAAAACACCGAAACTCCAATCACTTTACTGGGAATGGTCGCCGCGATTGTACTGACTTCAATCTCATCAAATTTCAAATTATCTAACGCTTGCAAATCGCTCACTGCCATATTGGCATTTGCCGGTGTAGGGGAACTTGCAAGATTAGCGGCAGACGATTGAAAACTCCCTAACTCGTCTTCAAAATTATCCGGGTCCGTTGTCGATAAACCACCCGCTACCAACAAGTGCCAGTCTACAAAATCCTCTTCATACGACAATAATGCCGGATTATTATATTGCGCATAAAAAGATCCACTTGCGACGCCAATACCGCCCATGCCGAGCGTCCGGGAATCATAAGTAAGGAAGGGAACTGCAGCCGCAGAAAAACAAAAGACAGACAACACACAAAATATTAAAACTCTGGCAATATCAGGTTTCATCGCAAGCGTCTGTTACAGTAGAGGTGAGCAATATTATTTCAATCAAAAAATATTTCAGCATAATTAATATAATGACTGGCAATTACAATCATAACCATCTTCACGAATAATATTCATATCATACTCTATATTATCGACCCACAATCAGGATAATTTAGGTTCTCCAATTGTTATTAATAACCATATTAAGAGCCACAAAGTAATGCGCGCGCCGTCACTTACAATCGCTTAATATTTTATCCATCATCGCTTCAGACTGCGATAAATAACCGCCGCCAAACAAATTGAAGTGATTGAGTATATGGTACAGATTGTATAGTGTTTTTCTAACATTATAGCCATTATCCAAAGGCCAGGCCGCATTATAGGCCTGATAAAAATGCCGTGAAAAACCACCAAATAATTCAGTCATCGCAATATCCGCCTCTCTATCACCATAATAAACAGCGGGGTCAAATATCACCGGAGTGCCGTCTCTATCATAGGCATAATTACCAGACCACAAATCGCCATGTAACAATGATGGCTCTGGTTTGTAGTGCTCGAACAGGGCCGGAAAACATTCCAGCAATTTATCACCCTTTTTACTTATTTGCTGACCACATGCATTTTCAGATGCGAGCTGTAGCTGATAACCCAGACGATGGTCCCGCCAGAATGTAATCCAGTCTTTTTCAAAATGATTTATTTGCGCTGTTGAACCAATTGTATTGTCGTACTGCCAACCAAAAGACGGGGCAGATTGACGATGCATGACGGCAAGTTGCTGTCCCAGTTCAGTTGCCTCTGACCCGCTGCCTGAATGCAGGTCAATATATTCAAGCACAATGTAAGCAGACTGCTCTGCTACCCCATAACACACCGGCTGCGGGACCTTAATGGCATTGGCTTGTGTTATTTCATTCAGCCCCGCCGCTTCGGCTTTAAACATATCCAGCTGGTCGTCACTATTACATTTAACAAAATAAGTCTGATTGTTGCCCGTTAATTTGAATGCCGAATTTATACAGCCACCGGATACAGATTGCCGGTCAGTAATTGTAAATATCGAGTCTGTTTGTGATGAGATGTGGTCGGAGATTTTTGTCCAGAGGGTCATGGAAGGAAATTATAGAGGGTAGTGAGGAGAAAGTCGCTTCGTTCGGACACGCCACATATCGCTCCGGACCCCTGCCATTACGAGACATAAGCTTGGTAGTTTGCAGGGTAAGGGGTTTTGTTAGAGACCTTGAGGCAATGGGAGGTCACGGTCTCTCCGGGCGTCCTGCCCTCACGAGACATAAGCGTGGAAGGTTGGGAGGTTAGGGGGTTTAGTTTTTTGACCCTGGGGCAATGGGAGGTCAGT
>JAUWSG010000157.1 GCA_030610155.1 Gammaproteobacteria bacterium | reverse complement strand
GGCGTCACTATATACCGTAGAATAAATATGAAAAGCTAACACCTGTTGTCTGCTGACCAGTCAGCCCATACAGGTATTATTTACTGATGGCCTTTTCATACATACGGTCAGCTTTTTCATTTGCCTGCCGGGCTTCACTGAGGGCCTGTTCAGCAGTAGACTGAGCACCATTGGCCGTTGAATTGGCTTCTTCTGCCATGCGTAACGCACGATTTGCTGTGTCCAGTGCCTGTGCGGCAGTGGCTTTGGCTTCATCAGCTGTGGCTTGTGCGGTCGCAATGGATTTTTCCATTTTGGCCATATCCGCAGTGGCTGCACAGCCTCCCAATATAAATAACACGGTGACCAGTAATGTCAGTTTATGAAGTGGCGTGTTCATATTTTAATCCCTTTAGTTATGTAAAGTCGGTATTTTCCCGGTACCCGCCTGTATCTCTCTTATAGTAATAATAGACCTTATTGGCGTGAAAAAAGAATTAGATTAGAATACAAAACACGACACCCTTGTGTGAAATGCGGGCCAGGTAGCCTCTGGTTATAAATACGAATCATCATTAATCTTATCTGGTCATTAACAATCGGTCATACCATTGCAGTGAATATAAAGACACCCTTTTGGAAAACTAAAACCCTTGCTGAAATGAGTCGGGCGCAGTGGGAGTCATTATGTGATGGCTGTGGACAATGTTGTCTGGTTAAGCTGGAAGATGAAGATACCAATGAGATTCATGTGACCAGCGTGGCCTGTCGTTTATTGAATATCGATACTTGTCAATGTCGGGATTATGCGCATCGCCAACAAAAAATGCCGATGTGCCTGCAGTTAGGTCCCGATAAAATAGAATTATTCAGATTTTTACCCGATACCTGTGCATACAGGTGTTTGTATGAAGGCCGGGACCTGGCGAGTTGGCACCCATTGGTCAGCGGTGACCCGGATTCGGTTCACCGGGCGGGCATATCGATTAAAGAGTTTGCGTTATCAGAAGAATTTATACACCCTGAGCAACTTCATGAGCATGTGATTGATAAATTATAAGTCAATGTGATATGGCTTTTGTTATATTGGCAAATGTAGTGCTCAGGGTCAGGCGTTAATAATTTACGGAGAGTTGTATGATTGCAGGTACAGATAAGGTTGTAACGTTTCATTACAGGTTGAATGAGCCGGATCAGGAAGTGACTGAAGACTCACGTGACGCTGAGCCTATGGTTTATTTACACGGGCACCAGGGGATGCTCAAGGGCCTGGAAGAGGCATTGGAAGGCAAAAAGGCGAGTGATCAGTTTACGATAACCCTGTCACCGGATCAGGCTTATGGCCCATTGCGGGATGATGCCGTGCAACGCGTCTCAATGAAACATATTATCAATCCATCAAAGAAAAAGATTAAATATAAACCCGGTATGACCGTGCAGGTTAATACAGCACATGGACCTCGGGATGTGATAGTGAAAAAAGTCGGATTAAAAAATATGGATGTGGACACTAATCACCCTTTGGCGGGTAAAACTCTGGTATTTGAAGTCGAAGTGCTTGATGTGCGTGAAGCGACTGCCGAAGAAGTTGCGCATGGTCATGTTCATGGTGAGGGTGGTCATCAGCATTAGTTTGAAAATAAATTCGCTATCTAAGGAACCTCAGAATTGACCAGAGACTCCTTAAAAAACCAGGCCATTTGATTTACCTTGATATTAGAGGCGCTATACTATTAATAATGCTTATTAAAGGATTATTGCAACAAAATAATAGAGGTTAAATGATGAATAGAAATATTGTTAAAGAGGCAAAAAAAATCCTCACCGGTAAGAGTGGCCGCCTTGATGATGAAGAGCTGGAATTTCTTGCGCAGGATATTACAAAACTTGGATTTAAACTGGGGTTTGCGCGTGCCTATGCCGCGGGCCCGAGTCTGGTCGAGAAGCTGGTTCATGAACTGGAGCATAAGGACAGGCAACTCAATCAGATACGTGCGACGCTCGATAGTAAATAAAGGCAAACATATTTTATCAGCAGGCACGGTGTTAATGTGAAATTTTGTTCTGAAACTTACTTCTGCGCTCAGAGGCCAGTGGTTTAACCAAATAATTTGTTCCACCAGCGTTTTTGTTTTTGTGTCATCAGCATGCTTGCATTTATTTCGGTGGGCGGGATTTTTGAGATAATCCAGTGAGGTAATAGAGGGGTGTCGCTATAACCGCAAACAACGCCCAGGTTATTTGGGTCAAATATTTTTATAAAGCCAGGCGCAGTATTACTGTCACAATAAACAATACCGCAATAATCTTCCTGATGTTCACGATGTAACAAGCCATCGAGTTCGTCGATAAAATGTATCAACTTTTCAGTGTCTACAGGTGATGTTGGTGGTTTTTCTCCGAGAGCATAAATATACCAGCCCGCATCAGCCTGTTTTTTAAGTGTTTCCCAGAATATGTCCAAATCCTGCCATTTAAGCAAGCTGTTAAAGCGGCCACGAAAGGCCTGAATAAACGGGTCGGTTTCTGGGGTTGTCATGGATAAACAATGACTGAAACTTATAGAGTGGTCAATTTATTTTGAAATGAATTTTTATCAATACAAAAATCAACTGCCAGCATGATGCACTTAATGGTGTATTTTAACTGGTGGCACAAAAGCTGTATATTTATAGTTGGAAGTGATTATATAAACGCAGGGTGCTCATACGATGATAAATGCAAAACGTTCAATTTCGTTTTGGGTTGTAATGGTATTTCTGGCAGTGTCAATGGTGTTGTTAATTATGGGCCAGGCAATGGCCCTGTTTAATTATGATTTTGCTGTAAGTCTGGGTTTGCAAGAGGATGTTAAAGAAGTAGGAGAATACGGGGTGCAACTCAACCGTGCATTTGGAGCAGGTGACACTTTTATATATATCCCATTAATTGCCCTTTCTATAGCCGGGTTGCTATTGAAAAAGCGTTGGGCATTAATTACGACGGCAGCTGTGATGGGTATTTCAGCTTATTGGGCGACAACGGTCGCCTTTATGCTGTGGTTTCTCATTGATGTTCCAGATTATAGTTTTATACCGGGTCCGGAATATTGGATTATTATCGCTGCATATATCCTTTTTGGGGTGTGGGGGGTGGTGTACCTCATATTTCGGGGAGACAGAATAATTAGCTGATGATGGATATAATGGAAAAAGAAACAAAGCATCTGAAATTACGGCAGTGGAAAATAGAAGATAGGCCATTTTTTGCCAGGATAAATACTGATTCTGATGTGATGGCATTTTATCCTCGGCTTCTGACTACGAATGAAAGCGATGACATGGCAATGAAGCTTGAGTCGTTAATTGCAGAAAAAGGATGGGGTTTCTGGGCAGTAGAAAAAATGGATGAAAATAAATTCATTGGTTTTGTTGGTCTTCATGAACCAATGTATGATTTACCTGTTACACCTTGCGTAGAAATAGGCTGGAGACTGGCCAGAGAATACTGGGGTCACGGTTATGCAAGCGAAGCAGCGCAAGCATCCCTGGATATAGCGTTTAATCGGCTTGAGTTGCCTGAGGTGTACGCATTTACGCCTGTGTTAAACAAAAAATCCCGGGCAGTTATGGGAAGGTTGGGGATGATTAACACTAACAATAATTTTGAACATCCGATGATACCGGAAAAAAGTTCATTGCGAGAACATGTGCTCTATAAAATAGACAAGCAAGGTTGGATGGAAAGTGGCGCTATGAATTCAGTTGAAGTGGTGTGAAATGAAGATATGGGTAGATGCAGATGCATGTCCTGTTGTAGTCAAGGATATTTTGTTTAAAGCGGCAGAGCGTACCGGGTTGCAATTGACGCTTGTCGCTAATCAGTTTGTGCGCACACCACGGTCACGCTTTATTCATATGATTCAGGTAAAAGCTGGTTTTGATGTCGCCGATGATGAGATAGTTAAAAGGGTTGTTGTTGGTGATCTTGTTATTACCAGTGATATCCCTTTGGCGGCGGAAGTAATTGAAAAGGGAGGTCATGCACTCAGTCCTCGTGGTGAGCTGTATACAACAGACAATATCAGGGCCCGTCTGAATATGAGAGATTTTATGGATACTCTGCGAGCCAGCGGAATAAATACAGGTGGTCCGCCAGCGCTAAGTCAAAGTGATAGAAAATCTTTTGCTGATCACCTGGATAAATTGTTAAGCAGGCATGTAAGAAAAGGGTAACGATGAAAATCAGCCGAATCACTCCGTTGGCGGCAGATTTTCATCGCTAGCCATAAAAAAGAAACGAATGAAGAACCCGGACAGAGAAACAGTATCACAGCTTGAAGCACTCCCTAATATTGGAAAAGTGATCGCGGGTGATCTTCGGTTGATTGGTATTGATCATCCAGGGATGCTGATTGGAAAAGATCCGTTTGAGCTATATGAAGCGTACTGTACACGGTCAGGGAAAAGGCATGATCCTTGTGTCATTGATGTGTTTATGTCGGTTATTCATTTTATGGAAGGCGGGGCACCTCTTCCCTGGTGGAAATTTACTGCTAAACGCAAGGCTATTCTTCAAGTAGAGAAATGAAAATATGATATATAAAGGAAGTTGCCATTGTGGTGCAGTAGAATACCAGGTAGAAGCGCCAGATATTGTTGAATGCCAGGAATGTAATTGTTCGATTTGCTCAAAATCAGGATATTTACATTTAATTGTACCGAAATCAAAATTTAAACTTTTAAAAGGCGAAAAAAATATAACAACGTATACATTCGACTCAGGCGAGGCTAAACACAAATTTTGTAAAATATGTGGTATCAAATCATTTTATATTCCACGATCCAATCCTGATGGATACGACGTTAATGTTCGGTGTCTGGATCCGCAACCTGAACAAATTATTATTGAGCAGTTTGATGGGCAAAACTGGGAACAGCATGCGCATAAATTATCACATCTTAGTAAAGAAGCTTGATAAGACTACAGGTCGATCATGATTATAGTATGAGAGGCCTAAGAATAATTATTTCCTTCGGCTAAAAGGGAAGCTCGATAATATGTTGATACACTGAATAATAAATCGGTTCCTGGTTTTCATAGCCGATACGTTTGCGTCTGGCTTCATCCAGTAGATGATACGTTACAAGTGCTTCTACATAACGGGCTTGCGGTTCAAGATTAATTGAATATTCACGTGTTTGATTCGGTGGTAAGCGCGTATCCCACAAGTCAACAATGAAAGGCCGCCACATAACGGTACGTTTGAGGACGTGTTGTTGCTCCTCTAATACCTTTTTATTTGCATCGAGTAAACGTAAGGTCACAGTAAAGTGCCGGTCAGGTGTGCCGGTGGGTGCGTAATGCGCTGTCCCTGTATTGGTCAGGCTCAGTGTGTATTTGTTCTTATCTTGTGGTGACAGGTCAACAGTCAATGCCTGTTTCACCATGTCAGGATCATGTCCGCCGCGCCATGTATGGCGCCGTGTCTTTCGTACTTCTCCACCTGTAACCACTGGCCTTTCCACCAGGGGCATATGACAATCGACACATCCCAGCGATGCAATGTCTTCAAATGTCATTTCGCCACTGTCTGCACGTACAGGCTCGCCACGTGATGACTGAATTTCCGCTACTGTGCCACAGGGCGGAACACGAAAAAAAGTGTCCCAGCGTTCACCTGATACTACATGGCAACGAATACAAACCCGGTTAGCATTATCTATTTTTTTTACAGGGTGCGGGGCGGCTGTATTTCCCCTGACGCCAATAATAAATCCGTCTTTTAGATGGCAGACGTTACAGGTAACGCCTTCGTGTTGCAGTTTTGCATCGAAGTCCGGGTTGGGTTTGAGGATGGGATCCCATTTTTCATCATCCTTAAAACCCAGCACCAGATGCTCCTGCTGTCGATCTAGCGGGATGTGGCAGTTCTTGCAGTTCTGCGGTGAACCATCGAATTTCCAGTCAACACGGAAATAGGGGTCAGTCCAGGCCTGGCTATGTATGGTTGTTTTCCATTCGTCGTAAAATGCACGATGGCAGGACTTGCATTCCTCAGCGCTTAACGTCACAAACATGGCGGGTGCATCTTGTGTTGTTATTGGATATTCAAATGCTGGAGAAATCACGAAAATGTTCATCGGGCGTATAAAACGCCATCCCAGAAAGACTATAAGTGGAATTAATATGAACAAAATGATTTTGAGCTTCATAATATAAGCATAGAAGGGATTATGGAAAATTGAGGTCAGGTTTCTCCAGTATCTGTGTCCTAATGAACAATAATGGAGAATGGGAGGGTAATTATTTGTTAATACTTGAATTGTTTTTGTAATGTTATTAAGTTATTAATATCCCCCACTTTTCAGGAGCGAGTATAATGGCAGAAGACGAAAAGACAATATTGTTGCAAAAACGTGATGAATTACGTGAGCGGCTGGTATCCATTGAAAACGATTTTCGGGCAGGGCTTGATCCTGATGCTGAAGAGCGCGCCATTCAGCTTGAGAATAGGGAAGTGCTTGAGGGGATCGCGAAAGCGACTGAAGAAGAATTGACAAGAATAGAAAAAAAACTGGCTGAATTATAATTGCTTAACTGGAGAAAGGGAGGTCTCATGTGCTTTATCTAGTGCAACATGGTGAAGCAGTATCGAAAGAAGAGGATGCAGACCGGCCCCTGTCCACTCAAGGTGTTGCGGATGTGACCCGGTTGGCTGCATTTTTAGCGACGGCCGGTATTCAGGTTGATCAGGTATTCCATAGCGGTAAAACACGTGCGCATCAAACCGCTGAAATTCTGGCAAGTTCTATTCAGAAACGTCTGAATATAGAACAAATTGCCGGTATTAATCCCAACGACCCAGTTGATGTATTTGCTGATACACTTGGCGCAATGCGCTTGCCAGTTATGATTGTGGGCCATTTACCTTTCATGTCCAGGCTGGTATCTCATTTACTGATGCATGAAGATGACAAGGCTATTGTTGCTTATCAACCTGGATCCGTTGTATGCCTGGAAAAGGACAGTGGCGATGCCTGGTCAGTGAGTTGGATGCTGAGGCCGGAATTAATTGTAGAATAATAATGAAT
>JAUWSG010000009.1 GCA_030610155.1 Gammaproteobacteria bacterium | reverse complement strand
TGCCAATGAATACCGGCGCAGAAGCAGTCGAAACCGCGCTTAAAGCTGCACGTAAATGGGCTTATCAAATCAAGGGGGTTCAGACTGACCAGGCAGAAATTATTGCCTGCAATAATAATTTTCATGGTCGCACCATTGCCATCGTCGGCATGTCTTCAGAACCCCAATACAAGGCAGGGTTTGGCCCCTTCCCCGCCGGCTTCAAAAATATTATGTATGGCGATGTTTCTGAATTAGAGGCCGCAATTACGCCTAACACAGCCGCATTTCTGGTAGAACCTATACAGGGTGAAGGTGGTATTATAGTGCCACCCGAAGGTTATCTGGCAGAATGTGCGCGGATTTGCAAAGCCAATAATGTCTTGTTGATTTGCGATGAAATCCAGACCGGCCTGGGGCGAACAGGCAAACTACTCGCCTGTGATTATGACCAGATCAAACCGGATGGCCTGATTCTGGGAAAAGCGCTCGGTGGTGGAATACTGCCAGTCTCAATGTTTCTTGCCCGGCGCGAGGTCATGGACGTGTTTACACCCGGTGACCATGGCAGCACCTTTGGCGGTAACCCATTGGCCTCTGTGGTCGCACTGGAAGCACTCAATATTATTGAAGAAGAAAAACTGGTCGAGCAGGCTTTCGAACTCGGTCAATATTTCATGCAACAACTCAGCAACATAAAAACTGACCTTATAAAGGAAATACGTGGTAAAGGTTTATTAATCGGCATGGAGATAGCCCCGGAAAAAGCCAGTGCCCGGTCCATATGTGAAAAGTTAATGGACAAAGGAATATTAAGCAAGGAAACACATGAAACCGTCGTGCGATTTGCACCGCCCCTTATTATTACAAAAGAACAGATAGATACTGCAGTAAAGATAATCAAGGACGTCATTATTTTTTTTAAAACTTCATAAGGATGTAGATATTAACTTGATTAAATATAGATAAAGACACTTGACATGAAATCCTGTGGTGTACTACTGATAGCTCTGGTTTTACTAGGGACAAATCCTGTTTCAGGCAAAGAAGATAACGAAATCAAGATCGGTGTACGTGCACACCGGGGCACGGCGGCGGCATTAAAAAAATGGGGCCCAACCATTGATTACCTCAACCAGTCCATACCCGAACAGCGATTTGTACTCATTCCATACAAATTAACCAGTGGGCTGAATCAGGCTGCGTCCCGTAAAGATTTAGATTTTTTTATGACTAACCCGGCGTCCTATGTTGAAATAAATAAGCGTTATGGTGCAACAGCCATCGCCACACTGACTAACAAGCGTTTAGAAGAAGGTTATACCCGGTTTGGCTCTGCTATTATTACCCGATCTGACCGGCAAGACATCAACTCGTTCAAAGATCTCAAGGGCAAAAGCTTTATGGCTGTCGATGATTTGGGATTCGGTGGCTGGTTCGTTGCCTGGCATGAAATGCGTTTGCATAAAATCGACCCGTTTAAAGATTTCAGCTTACTGACTTTTGCTGGCGGCCTTCAACAAGAAGTAGTCTATGCAGTACGCGATGGCAAAGTTGATGCGGGAACGATACGTTCAGACATGCTGGAACGTATGGCTGCAGAAGGTAAAATCAAACTGGGCGATTTCAAAATTATCTCACCCAAAATCACACCCGGATTTGACTTTCTGCATAGCACACGCTTATATCCTGAATGGCCGTTCGCCAGCATGCCGCATGTATCGGATGAACTTACACAAAAAGTCGCCCGTACCATACTGAGCATTTCTCAAGACAGTGAAGCAGCCAAAGCGGGTGATTATATCAACTGGATTGAACCATTAGACTACGGCAGTGTTGATTCCTTGTTACGAGAACTAGGCGCAGGGCCATATCGCCAAAAGGAAATTACGTTCGTCTCTTTTTTAAAAAAATATCTGGGCATACTCCTGTTAATACTGGCGATTACCATCGTCGCAGCGCTGGTGACAGCATATACCATACGCATTAATAGAAAACTCCTGCGAGTTAAAAATGCATTAATGGAAAGTGAGCACAATCTTATAAAAGGACAGGAAATTGGCCATATGGGCCACTGGAATTTGAATATTAAAACCGGTGTTGTAGGAGGCTCTGATGAGCTTTTAAATATCTTTGAACTTAACCGCGACAAGCTGAGCCTGAAAAGTATTTTTGATGCTACGCATCCATTAGACCGTAAAACCAAACTTGATGATATTAAACAGTGTATTGAAAAAGCAAAACCCTGGGATATCGAACATCGTTTACTTCTTAATAATGGCGTTCTTAAGTGGGTTCGCTCGTGCGGTGAACCTACTACAGATAACAATAGAAAAACGACTCATATAATGGGCATTGTGCAGGACATTACTAAACAAAAACAATTTGAAGAAATATTAGCCCAAAGTCAGAAAATGGAGGCTCTGGGCAAACTTACCGGCGGCATTGCCCATGAATTCAATAATCTGTTAGGTATTATCCTGGGATATTCCGATTTACTCAAAAGTCACCTGGAGAAAGACCCAAAGCTGGAAAAATACATTCAGCAAATACTGACTGCTGGTGAGCGTGGCGCCAAACTTACCAATAAACTCTTGTCCTTTACTCGTCAAAAACAGGCAGAAGCCATATCGCTTAATATCAATTCGCTGTTGAAAGACGAAAAACACATGCTGGAAAAATCGCTTACCACCAGTATTCAGCTGATTTTTGATCTGGCCGATGACTTGTGGCCTGTGCGACTGGACAAGGAGGACTTTGCTGGCGCCATATTAAATATAAACATTAATGCCATGCATGCCATGGAATATGGCGGAACATTAACGATAAAAACCCAAAATGTATCCCTTAATACAGTCGAAGCAAACAATTATCAACTGGAAGCTGGCGACTATGTACAACTGTGCATTTCCGATACCGGCAGCGGGATAGATGATGATATTCTGGATAAGATATTTGACCCCTTTTTCACTTCCAAAGGAGAGCTGGGTACGGGTCTGGGGCTTAGCCTGGTATACGGATTTGTTGAGCGCAGCAAAGGTGCCATCAAGGTAAACTCCCAACTGAGCCAGGGTACTCGATTCTCCCTGTACTTTCCTCGCAATAACAATATTGACGATTCTACTAGGACCATAACCGATTTATCTGACAATCATATCGGCACTGAAACCATTCTGGTGGTTGATGATGAACCGGCATTGCTAAATATGACAAAAGAGGTATTTCAACAAAAAGGATACAAGGTCAAATGTGCTGAAAACGGCAAGCAGGCATTAGATATTCTTAACAATGAAGCGGTGGATTTAATATTCTGTGACATTATTATGCCTGAAATGGATGGATATCAACTCGCGACGATCGTCAGGCATGACTACCCGGATATTAAAATCCAGCTAATCAGTGGCTTTAGTGAAAAAGCCAAAACAGATGAAACAGATTACATATCATATACGGATATACTACAAAAACCGTATAAACCCCAAACCCTGTTACAGCGCGCAAAGGAATTACTGGAAACTAATTAACAAATGTTCCCGTGACATAACAATATCCAGGTTAAAAACTTGCACTCTGTATCTCATTATTAAAACTCAAACAATGCTCAACCCTCTGACGTTGTATTTTATTCAACTCATCCAATGAGAAATAACGATGTTCAGAATGCTCTTCGCTTAATATGATTTTCGCGTCCTCAGATATAGAACATCTGAATATAAATGCATGAGAGTTATACCTGCTGTGAAAATAAGTGCCCGTTAAAGCGATTAACTTAACGTTAACGCCCAGCTCTTCAAAACACTCACGATGCAAGGCTTCATAAATGGTTTCCCCCGGATCAAGCGCACCGCCGGGTAAACCCCAGCTTAAATCTGCATATGTCGCCTTCAACTGCAATATTTCATCGTTCTGGTTTGTTATTACGGCGTGTGAGCTCATTCGAAAGGTATCATTAAATCCCATGCTTCTCTCCAGATCAAAAACCAGGTTAATTTCATTGTAGGGCGTCCATTTAGTTATAGTCAACCGCTTACGTTAAACTGACACTCCGTGTAGAATGTCGGCAGATGAAAAAACCAGGAGAATTGATTTGATATTAAACGTAATCCTCAATGACAAGCCTCACCCTCTTGAAGTCCCCGAGGACGTAATCAAAGAAGGCGAAACATTTTTCCAGAAAATGGATCATGATATGGACAAGGGCTGGCAAATGAGCCGCGAATGGGTCAATAACCCTGACAAGATACAACGTTGCCAAATAGCCGCCGATAAACTTTACTCCGCTATCAACGCGGAAAATGAAACGATGGTGACATTGATGGTGGGATACATCATGACCCGCATGCCAAATATCACCTCTGTTGACATTGACACCAATGGTGAAATGCTGGAAACAATAATAACGACTAACGACCTTCTCTGATAATGCCTAACGACATCAGAATATGTTTTATCGGCGACTCGTTTGTTAATGGTACGGGTGACCCGGAACAACTTGGCTGGGTGGGCCGTTTATGTACCTTGTCACAAACAGATAAAATTGAACTGACACATTATAATCTTGGCGTTCGCGGAGACACATCAGAAAATATCAAACAGCGCTGGGAAAGCGAGTGTAACAGGCGCCTACCTGAACATTCAGATAACAGATTAGTGTTCTCATTCGGTGTTAACGATACCACTATCGAGAACGGCCAATTGCGTGTGAGCACACAAAATAGCATCCAAACCACAAACGATATTCTTGTCAAAGCGACAGAAAATTACAAAGTCCTCATGATTGGCCCGCCCCCTGTTGATGACCAGGCGCAAAATGAAAGAATTAAAAATCTGGATGCTGCTTTCCAGTCTTTGTGTGGTACGTTGAAGCTACCCTATTTGTCTGTATTCAGCGCCCTGCTGAACACCCCTGGCTGGTTAAAAGAGGTTTCAGCAAACGATGGCGCGCATCCAAAAACAACCGGTTATAGCGCGCTGGCGCAGCTTGTAAAAGCGTGGGATCACTGGGACTTATAATCTGTTCGTTCAGTGATAAGGTTATTTCTAAAAATACTGATAATAGCCTAAAAATGGTCTTTTATTTTAATAATCGCAGTTAATAGTCTAATATTAGCCCATTAAACTCCAGATTCTTGATATTCCTCATCAGACGCCTATAATCATCCATTATAAGGCTGTTACTGACATTTATGTGATTTATATACTTTAAAAGGTCTATTATATGGATTTCTACTCCATGACAGATAAAGCGATAGAGGTGGAGCTGGGTGCGCGTATCAAGTCACTGCGCCTGCGCAAGAACCTGACCCAGCAACAGCTCTCGGATGCGGTTACCCTGTCGATGAATTCGATTAAATCGCTGGAGGCAGGCAGAGCCAAGTTATCCACCCTGATCGCAGTACTTAGAGAACTGGGCGCACTGGACTCACTGGACAGTTTTATCCCGGAAATCTCTATCAGTCCGGTTCAACTTGCCAAACAACAAGGTAAGCAGCGCCAACGCGCTTCCGGCACCAGAAACAGCAAACCGGAGCATAATGAATGGTAGCCCGAATTGAAACGGCACAAGTTATGTTATGGGGCGACGTGGTCGGTGCTGTCTCATGGCTGGCTGATCGTGCCCACGGTGTATTTGAATATGAACCGGCCTTCCTGACAAAGGGACTGGATATTTCGCCCATACATATGGGACTAAATGCCGCCAGAAATGGCGATGGCATTTTTTCCTTTCCCGGTTTAAACAAACAGACCTATCTCGGCTTACCCGGATTACTGGCAGACTCACTTCCAGATAAATTCGGCAACAACATTATTGATGCCTGGCTGGTAAGAAACGGACGTGATGCAGGTAGTTTCAGCCCAATAGAACGCCTGTGTTATACCGGTAACCGCGGGATGGGAGCACTGGAATTTTCACCATCGGTAAACCAGAGCTTCGATCGCTCTGTACCGGTAGAAGTCTCAGAATTGGTTGAAATGGCGCAGCAAGTAATGTCTCAACGTATGAAACTTGATGTTAAAATTGGCCATTCTCAACAGGAAAATGCCGAGGCCATTATGGATATCCTGCGTGTCGGCACATCAGCTGGCGGCGCCCGCCCTAAAGCCGTCATTGCCATGAATAATGAAGGTAACGTGATGTCAGGCCAGGCCCATGTTCCCGCCGGTTATGATTACTGGTTATTAAAATTTGACGGCGTCACCGACCTTGAACTTGGCGAACCGAAAGAATTTGGCCGTATTGAATACGCATACTACCTGATGGCAAAAGCAGCCGGAATTGAAATGACCGAATGCCGTTTATTAGAAGAAAATGGTCGAGCACATTTTCTTACCAAACGCTTTGACAGGCGCGCCGATGAGAACGAAACGCACAAGAAAGTACATATGCAGTCTCTGTGCGGCCTGGCACATTATGATTTTAATATGGCAGGCACTTACAGTTATGAACAGGCCTTTGCCATAATGCGACAATTACGCTTGAGTAAAGCCGACGCAATACAACAATACAGGCGCATGATCTTTAATATTATTACCCGTAACCAGGATGATCACACCAAGAACATTGCTTTTCTCATGAACACGCATGGCGAATGGCATTTGTCCCCCGCCTATGACCTGACCTACTCACACAACCCGGCGGGCAAATGGACTAACCAGCATCAAATGAGTATTAATAACAAACGTGACCATTTCCAGCTTGAAGACCTCGTGGCCGTGGGGGAGTCTATCAGTATTCGCAAACCGGAGGATATCATTCACGAGATGTTTCACGCAGTTGAAAGATGGCCTGAATTTGCCCGGGAAGCCGGCCTTAATGAAAAAATACGATCGGAAATAACCCGCTATCATCGGATAAACCTGATAAGCCACGATTAACATTGCCAATAAAATGATAAACAGATAAATTCACGGCTAATGACAGGGGATGGATCTATTTTTCCTTATCCAGCCTGCTCCATACCCGTTTCATTATAAAGTAAAGCATGACACTTAGAATAAGGAAATAAATAACAACATAAGTGCCGATAGTCTTCCTTACCGCAGCACGAGGATCGGAGCTCCAAAGTAAAAATTCTGTCACATCTTTGGCCTTACTTTTTATTTCCTGTTTTAGCGATTCATCAATTGCGTTAGCAACATTTAATGCATCGGGCATTTTGATACCGGGGAAAACAGCATTCTCATAGACGCCCTCTTTTTCACTATATGTTGTTAATAATGTATAAATATACTGGGGGCCATGTTTACGCGCCTTGGCCATTAAGGACAGATCGGGTGGAACCTGGCCATATTGTGAATTCAGCATTTTATCAGAACTGGTTTTGCTCAGGCTGGCACTTATTGGTATATCGCCGCGTAACAAATCAACCTGCTCTTTAGTGAAGCCGATTTCCTGCAATACTTTATACTTTATATATTTCAAGCTGTGACATAATCGACACACGTCGTAATAGATTTTTGCACCGCGTTGCAAACTCGCCTGGTCCTGGGTAAATTTTATATTTTCCAGCGGGAAGTTGCTTGTTGTTGCAAAACCTGCTGATACAAAAAAAACGTTAAGCCACATTGCGGACAATGTTAGAATGATGAATCTGGCACAGTTATTCATTGCCATCATCTCCCGACGTCTCCGTGCTGTTTTTCCTTCGGTCCTCTCTACTATGTCGTCTATCTAACTGTTGTACCTGTTCGCTGGCAAGTAATGCTTCGACTTCTGCGGGTAATCCTTTTTTACGCAGCCAGGCTTCTTCCCATTTGGATAGAAAAGGTAAAAGAGCAAAAGAACCGAAGTAAAAAAAAGTGGCGCCCTGGCCTAGTATCACCAGAAACCCCTCCGGGGGGTGCGCACCAACATATCCCAGGATCAAGACATCAATCATAAAGAGATAAAACATGACGCGATAGAAGGGTCGGTAACGTGCACCTCCGGGTATTTTTGATCGATCAAGATAAGGCATCGCCGCAAAAATCATAACGGATACACCCATGGCAATAACGCCGCCGACTAAATCAGGTATTGCCCGCAATATCGCGTAAAAAGGCAAAAAATACCATTCTGGTACGATATGGGCCGGTGTTTGCATTGGGTTGGCAGGTATGTAGTTATCTGCTTCGATAAGCAGATTGGGCTGAAAGAAAACGAAATAGCTATACACCGCAAAAAATACACTGACGCCAAAAATATCTTTTATCGTGAAATAGGGATGAAACGGAATATTATTTTTATCGGCCAGGTTAATACCTGAGGGGTTACTGCTTCGCACAGAGTGCAGCGCAACCAAATGAATGACAACGGCACCGACAATGATAAAAGGAATTAAATAATGTAGCGAAAAGAAACGTGTGAGTGTGGCGTTGCCGACAGTGAAATCGCCGCGTAACCAAATGACCAATTCATCACCAAGGAAAGGTACGGCACCAAATAAACTGGTAATAACCTGTGCGCCCCAATACGACATTTGTCCCCAGGGTAGTAAATAACCCATAAATGCGGTTGCCATTAACAGCAACAACAATCCCTGGCCGGTCCACCACATTAATTCTCGAGGTGCACGATATGAACCGTAATATAGCGTCCTTGCCATATGAATAAAGATCATGAGAAAAAAAGCAGATGCGCCGGTCGAGTGCATAAACCGAATCAGCCAACCGTAATTGACTTCGCGCATAATATGTTCAACCGAATCAAATGCCAGTGATGCAACTGGACTATAGTGCATGGCAAGAAAAATACCGGTGATTATTTGAAGAACCAATACAATGCCGGCAAGTGAACCAAAGTTCCACCAAAAACTCAGATTACGCGGGGTCGGGTATTCAGTGAGCTCCTTTTTAACAAACTCGGTTAACGGGAAACGTTTATCAACCCAACTAATGACATGTTTCATGACGTTTTCCTTTCAGGCTTTGCCTATTATAATTTTATCTGATGAAACAAATTCATAAGGTGGCAGATCAAGATTGCGGGGCGCTGGCCCGGTTAAAATACGGCCACTATTATCGTAAACACTTCCATGACAGGGACAAAACCAGCCATCCTTTTTGCGCGAGGGCACACAACCCAGGTGAGTACACAATCCGACGACAATCAACCAGTCCGGATTTTGCACCCGCTCACTGTCGGCCTGAGGATCCTTTCCACCATCAGAGGTTTCCATTGAAGTAATTTGTTTTTTTGTTCGTCGTAAAATAAATACCGGTTTACCTTGCCAGGCCACCGTTTTTACTTCGCCCGGTTTTAACCCTTTCAAACTGGCTTCACTGGTTGCTTTAGAAAGCACATCCGCACTTGGATTCATACTGCTAATAAAAGGCCAGCAAGCGGTTGCAATACCTGCACCGGCAACAACACTGGTCGCGGTATTTAATATAAAATCCCTGCGATCTTCATCTATCGGGGGATTATCATCATCCTTCATGTGAATTCACCTTTCTTATTTTAGACTGCATTTTTGATCTATTTTAAACTGGAAAAATAAGCCGCAATATCATTAATATCATCACCGCTCATGGTGGCTGCAATAGGAGACATCATACCGTTCTTTCTTGTGCCAGATTTAAACTCCCTTAATGCACTAACAAGGTATCCTTCTTTTTGTGCTGCGAGGTTAGGAATAATAGGACTAACGCTGATTCCATTCTCGCCATGGCAACCTATGCATAATTCAGCTTTCTTTTTTCCCTTTTCAATATCGCCTGCTAAAGCGGGCGACATTGCCAGGGTCAGCAAGATTAATGAAAAATATTTTAATGCTGTATTCATGTCTTGTGCCTCAAATTATCAATATTATTGTTATCCATGTGGTGTCGCTTGGCTTTGAACCGATGTAATTTTTTCTGTAGCAGTGTGCTTGCAATAACCAGAACCATTATTGACACGCCGACCAGGATGCCAAGCAGGCTAATGCTTGTCGGTGCCCCTACACGCAAAGGGAAATCGACTTTATAAGGTGTACTGTTATCCAGAAACTCTGCGCTAATGATATAATCGCCTTTTTCTTTAAACATAAAACTTTGATGGTATATATGATCATCTTCTGTTTGAGTACCCAGCGTTTCAGTTTCTGATGAAAACCAACTGTCGTTTTTAATTTTAAAAGTTACTTCACCCGAATAAGACTTCCCAGTATCGATATGCGATGCGTAAAAATTAATCCGACCTTGTTCGTTTGGTTTTGGAAATGCAGGAAAAGCCATATAGTTAACATTATAATTACCGACCATAACTTCAATTTGCGTGCTTGGCGGGGTGTTGGAGTCTTCGTTTAAACTATATGAGGGTCGTCCCAGTACGTGATGAGAAAATACTTGCGTGGTTGTCAATGCTGTAACCAACATACCAAGAACACACACAAACCCGTATTTTAATAATAGTTGCATCATAGTTGATTTCCAATTCCTTGCTTGTTATATTTTTTCCCCAAATGCCCTGCTCCCTGAAATTTTACATCGCTTATACTAGTGGTAAATGTCAGTGCATCAGTAGGACATGTCGCTATACAGGCGGAACAGTTATTACAATCCTGACCGAAACTGTCTTGCATAGGATCAAGTCCAAACTGGCATACAGTATTGCACTTGGCACAATCGTTACAGTTAGTGACATCGCGTTTTATTCGCAAAATGCGATAACGGCTTAGCAGTGAATAGAGCGCGCCACCAGGGCATATATAGCGGCAAAAACCACGCCGCGCTATCAGCAAATCGAACAGCATCGTCGCCAAAAAAAATAGTGAACCAACACCAAAACTGCCCATCACTATCAAATAGTAGATCTCACGCCCAATGACAGCCGGCGGGTAAATATTACTTATTAAGACCGTGCCTGCTGTTGTAGTGACTATGATACATACAGCCAAAACGAGATATTTTAATCTTTGACTGAAGCGAAGGCGCCCAATCGGTAAACCGACCTTATCAAATAAGGGATGCAGCCAGGTGCCAAGATTGTCATTGAGTTCGTAAATAAAGGTGGCGGGACAAATCCAGCCACAGAAAAAACGTCCTAACACTAAAGTTAACAAAACAGGAATGAGTGCTGACATTAAAAAGGATGTGCTAATTGTGAAACTTGCCGTCATACTGGTAAGGATCGCCAACGGGTCGCTAAGTTGGATGCCAAATAATGTACCGGACCATGTCGTGCCCTTGAAGTTATTGAGATCAGATTCAGGTGAAGCAGTAAAGGGCGAAGTGAGGCTCTCCACTGTATTGAATATAAGCTTTTCGTTGTTTGATAGTAGAGGATAGGCATTAGCAGCCAGATAAGTTTGGTACAAATGCAAAAACGGCAGGAGTATAAGCAAGAAAAAAACAATCGCCAATGTTAACCAACGCAACTTGTTCAGGTGCCGACGCAGTACAAAGCGAGTTTCAACTAAATCTTTACTATTAATGGGTATGATTGAATTCAAGTGTTAGCTCTCGGCATAATTTTTATCGCTTGCGGCATTTGAATGCAGGCACGTTCACAAATGCCACAACCTACGCATGCATCTGTCACGGTCGGTTGTTCCATGTAGCCTACCGTCATTGAAACATCAGGCAGTGGACAAGCGCGATAACATACACCACAACTTTTCCCTTGATAGGACAGGCATATATCTTTATTAATCACTGCTTTACCCATGTTTACTTCAGACATTATCGGTTCAGCTTCATGCGGTATTTTTTTAATCGCGCCAGTGGGACAGGCCTCGCCACACTCCATGCATAATACGCACGGTTTTTCACGCGGAACGATATAAGGCGTATTTAGTGAAGACAGACCATTTTCAAAATCAAAAAACTTGATGGTCTCGTTGGGGCAACTTTCGCCGCATTTTCCACAGCGGATACAACGATCGAGAAAATCATCTTCCGCCAGCGCTCCGGGTGGTCGTAAAAATCGTGGTGTAGCCCGGGTGTTTGCTGCGAAGCCGGCTCTTGAAGCAATAGGTGCCATGAGTGCTGCTAAGCCGCTACCTGATAAAACTTTCCAGAAAACTCGACGTTCCATTATATGCTCCCAGGTTCTGTTGATTAAGTACTAATTATTAAGAGTGCGTATCTTGATCAACATCGATTAAACTTTTTCGATTCGAACTGCCAGTTTTTTAAAGTCCACCTGGCCGGAGACTAAATCCCAGATACGAGATGAAGTACCATTAACCAGCCATTTGTTTTTTGCAGGATCTGCGCTATCTGCCACAGATAAATTCCACGGGCTGAACATATAACCCCGCGGAACATTATTACGTGCAGGTTTTATTAGTGTATTGCTGCCCACAGATGCACGTGCCTCAAAGTGACCGCGCCTGGTGATTAATTTTACTTTATCGCCGTCCTTTATCTTTAAATCCTTTGCGTCATCCGGGTGCATTTCGACATACATTTCCGGCACCAGACGTTGTGTCGTCGGGCTACGGTTTGACTTGGCAGTGTGAAAATGTTCATAAACAACACCTAAGCCTAACCAGTAAGGATATTTATTCTTTGGAATATCTTTCCATGGTTTGCTTCGATGTTCCTCATCCGGCAAATCGGGGGTAAGTGCCATATCCCGCGCCTTTTTTAACAAGGGAAGATTGTCAATAGTGTATTTTCCCGCGACAACACCAAATTCCATTAACTGCCGGGTAATTTCCTTGCGTTGAGAATAATCCTGCTCACATAATTTAATATGTGCTTTCCCATCATTAGTACGAAAATAACCGTAGGGCCGATTTTCCCATTTGCCTTCTTGAGCCATATATCGCCGGGTTGCGCCGCCGGTTTTCGCCATAGTATAAGTTGGAGCCGGCCATTGAATGCCGCGCAAGTCGCGAATTTGTTGGTAAGGGCTGATCTCGTCCTGTTCTTCTACTGCAAGAATACCAGACAAATCAGTGTCGGTGCCTTCTGACGCTTTAATGATGTCACGAAATATTTCTTCTGCATCGTAATCACCATTAGCCAGGCGTTTCCATGGGAAGATTTTATCGCCATCCATGCCCAGCAAATCTGCAATCTCTTTACCTTTGTCGATGACCATGTCCATGTCCGGGCGACAACCAAGCGGTGGGTTAGCGGCTTTGTCGATGACATAGAGGCGGCGCTCCGAATTGATGTAAAGACCTTGTACTTCACCCCAGGTGGCAGCGGGAAATATAACGTCGGCATACAGGTTATTGGGTGCGTGCCGGTAAATTTCCTGGACAACATTAAATGTCTTGGAGATTGCAGGCCGTACAAGATTGTGTTGATCAGGCAAATCAATGTGCGTGGCATAAACAAAAAACATGGCTTTTACGTCATCTTTTAATGCACGCTCCATCATACCAACGGCATATCCCGGGTTTTCGGAATTCATCGCCTGTTTAAGATTTTTTTCAGGTACGCGCCAGGCTTTCGCCATTTTGACTCTATGCTTGTCATTGCTTAGCGGTTGATTAAAGGGTAATCGCCCGGTAAGCCCGCCCGTGAAACGCTCACCCATTGCATTAGGTTGGCCAGTCATGGAAAAAGGGCCGCAACCGGGTTTTGCCAGGTTGCCCGTCATAGTGAGCAGGTTAATGATGGAGATAACATTATGCTGTCCGTGAATATGCTGGTTATAACCAATTCCCCACATGATGATGACACCGCCATGACCATCCTTACCTCTTGCTATTCGTTTGCGTGTTGCATCCGCAAACATGCCCGCAACACGTCGGATCACTGCAGGCGAGACATCGTGATTTTTACCACCCATACGGTCCTGGACCTGTTCGGGGCTGTAACGCGCCAGTACACCTTTGGTATAGTTTTCCCAACCGGTAGTGTGTTTCTTCATAAATTCCCAGTCGATAATGTCTTTATGTTCTTTAAGCAAAACATGTGCGATGGCATTCAGAAAACTGATATCACCATTGAGAATGGGAACGTGTACCTGATTTTTCGAATTAATATCATCGTAACCCTTGCTGGTACCTGTGTAGCGCGGGTCTACGACGACGGTTGGAATGTCTTTTTTCTTTTTGTGGTCCGCTATGCGCCAATAAATAATTGGATGTGATTCCCGCGCATTATGTCCGAAGTGCATTACCATATCAGAGAGTTCAATGTCTTCGTAGGCCAATGGAGGCGTGTCGGAGCCTAAGGTTGCAAAATAACCGGTAACCGCGGATGTCATGCACATGCGTGCATTAGCTTCTATGGTGTTCGAGCCCAGCACACCTTTCATAAAAAGATTTTCGAGATATTGGCCTTCAAGGGTGAGTTGTCCAGATCCATAAAGTGCGATGGAGTTGCCGCCGTATTTTTTTGCAAGGTGCGCTATTTTGTGCGCGACCAGGTCAGACGCTTCTTCATAGGGCACACGGACGAAATGTTTTTCATCAAAAGACCCTTTGGTTTTACTAATATAATCCAGGTCACCATGATCAGGCTTGTTCCATTCATCCCAAACATCCTTGCGTACATAGCTGTCGCCTTCCATACGATCTACATAAATGGGCTCGGCGGCCGTCATGCCTTTTATACACTGAAGCCCATAGTTGGTGGGATGGTCCTTATCAGGACGCATTGATACAATTTTTCGGTTTTTGACCTGAATGATGGTGCCACAACCCACGCCGCAATAGGGGCAAGCGGCAAGTACCTGGGCGTCGACTTCAGAGTCTTTGAGTTCTCGCGGTGCAGCTTCGAGTTCAGGGTTGTCTGACAAATACAGCCCCAGGCCTGCCGCAGAGCCGGTAATATATCCGCTGGTCTTGATAAATTCCCGGCGATTCATTTTGTACCGCTTCATCAGTGATGCCTCCAGTTTAGTGAGCAAAAATAGCGCTATCGTCAATTCTTATAAGAGATTAATTTTAATGATCGTTATCTATTTACTTGGCACTGTTCGCAAGTAAGCGATAATGTCCTCAATCTCCTGGTTAGACAGATTAGCAAGACCAGCGGAACCCTGAAAACTACGCATACGCGTATTGGAACGCCCTTCCTTGATTGTAGTGCGAATAAAACCATCTGAAGCATGTTTCAGAAATCCGGCTTTGCCGATTGCCGTGCCCGTTCCTCCCGCACTGTAGCCATTGCCATTTTCACCGTGGCAACCGGACCAGATCTGATTGAATAATTGTTTTCCTTTCCGCTTATTACCCTTTGATTTTTCTTGCTTTTCAATTTTTTTTGCGCGCGACGGTAGCACGGCTTTAGAACGAAGATAAGCTAAAATTGAGTTAATCTTGTCTTTTCCGAGGTGCTTAAACGGTGGCATACCCGTACCAACGCGACCGTCTCGTATTGTGCTTGTAATAAATTCGTCGGACGCGATGGACAGGAATTCTTTGTTCGTTAACGAGGGTGCAACACCTGGTTTGCCTATCGCATCTTCCTGATGGCAGTAAATACAGGATCGGTTAATGATTTTTTCACCCTCGAGGATTTTTGCACTCTGGGCTTGTTGGTCGGCATAAGTATTGGTAATTGAAGAAAAAAGTAGCAGCAGGCATACAGCGGGATAAAATAAAAACTGTATATCTATTGGCCTGGCAATGTGAATGTTGCTTGTAGTAGCACAGTATGTCGGTAAGCTGAATTTATGGCGACAAAGGATATAACGCTTCACCTTAGTGAAGATCGACACTGAATTTGGCATAAATGCCCCTTCCCTTAAATGAGTGTTTTAATTAACAATCCCTTACATAAATCTAGGATCAATCGGTTACTTTGTCCAATGCAATATTCCACCAGGGATAGAATATTTTTTCATACCTATTAGGGATTACCCTAAGTACGCTAATTGTTTATTTGGATGATAAGGAATACTAATTAAGACCAAGTAGATCTTTTCCAATTAATTGCGAGGGTAGTAGCTATAGTCGATTTTACGACTGCCGAATATGCCCCGAACAGGTTTCAAACACATCTCTAACGTTGATCAAAAGCAGGCATTAACAATAATAAAAAAGGGTCTGTAAACACCTCGCAGCAATCACTCAGAATTGGTTGGTTTTTAACCTCCCACTCCCCCTTTTATGGTATAATTCTATATAGGTTGTAGTGTCCGTTACCGAACATATAGACAAAAGCTGCAGGCCATATGAGTTATTCCAAACAAGCAACATATAAACGTTTGATGTCACTCTTATCGATAGAAAATCGAAAATCCTCTCGCCCTCGCTTTGTATTGCGTCGTCATCTAAACAAGCTGCGTTGGGTCGTGTTATCTGTAATATTTGCTCTACTTATCTTACTGCCATTTCTACATCTCTATCAGACCTATCTTGCGGCATATGGCTATGATTTACTCGACGCCGATAAGAAATTCATTTTTCAAACAATGGAAGAATTGACCTCACCCTTCACTGATAACCCGGTCGAGGATCTTGATAACATAAAAGGGACAACCTGGACGGGTACTTTGTTTGGCCTGAAAATGAGCGACCCCCTGGCAGTGGTAGGACATATTGCCTCTACGCTTACAATTCACTGGCCACTGGTTTTAACTGCATTTATTCCCGTTTTATTGTCACTTGTGTTTGGGCGCTTTTATTGTGGCTGGATTTGCCCGGCCACCCTTATCTATGAGCTTAACTATAAACTGGGATCATGGTTGCACAAAGCAGGGGTGAAAATTGGGCAGCGACGATTCGACCTGCGTTTGAAATATTGGGTACTGGCATCAGGTGCACTTATTTCCATACCGACTGGTGCTGTAGTATTCGCCAACATCTACCCTCCTGCCATAATTGGGCGCGAAATTTATTACGCCATCGCGCTAGGTGGCTTTGGTGCAGGCGCGGTATTCTTTTTACTCACGTTGGGATTTGACCTGTTAGTGGCAAGGCGTGGCTTTTGTCGCTACGTCTGCCCCGGTGGCGCACTCTATTCTCTGTTAGGACGTTATCGTTTGTTGCGTATAAAACGCAATGCGACGCAATGTGATGACTGTCATAAATGTAACTCCGCATGTCAATTTGGGCTCGACCCAATGCGTGATGATTTTGGCCAGGAGTGTAATAATTGTACTGCTTGTATAGCGGTCTGCCCTACCGACACGCTGGAATTTACAGCATCTTTCAAAGATGTTGAGTTTCAAGGTCCGGGACACCTTGGTCATCGTTATAAAAAAATGCAGCAACAACAGCTTACAGGCAAGGAGCGTGCCGAATGAAACGTCGCGGCTTTATCAAGAATTTTGTTCGCTATATGGCAGTGCTTGTCTCGGGCACTATTCCCTATTTCCTTAGTTATTTGTTAGCACCCAGTGTCAAGGCAACACCACAAACACGTATACCTTTACCTGGCGCCCTCGCCGACATTGATGAATTTAACCAGGCGTGTATCCGTTGTGGCGCGTGCGGGGAAGTATGCCCACCGCAATGTATACAGTTTCGTGACTACGATGGGAGACACAGTCTAAACACGCCCTACATCAATCCGGAAAACAAGGGCTGTATTTTGTGTGGTAAATGCATGGAAGTCTGCCCCACTGATGCATTGAGCGTAACACCTATTACCAAGGTCAGAATGGGTATTGCTCAGATTGATCGCGCTGCCTGTTATCCCTGGGTAGATAAAGGGATCTGCGGCGCTTGTGTCAGTGCCTGCCCTTTGCATAGCAAAGCTATCAAATTTGATTTTGCAAATATTTACCGACCCGTCATACAGAAAGGTTGTGTCGGTTGTGGGCAGTGCGTAGAAGTCTGTCCTCACCCAAGCCTGGCAATCAGAATCGTTGAACCGACACAAAGTACTGTAACGACTCACAAGGCATCGGCATCGGGTCAACGAGCGCTGCCATTCTAAATAGCTTAAATAACAGCTATTCAGGCCTGAGCTTCACACTGGCGATTTTACACTTGAAACTGACACGGTAAGTGCTAATTCTTATTCCTGGCCTGAAAACAACTAACAATTAATCACTCTTATAACCTAAAAAAGATTAGACACCCACATCTATATTTTCAAAATATAAAAATACATATGTGCAAATCATGTCTATGTAAGTATTCAGTAAGTTTGAGGAATAATATGGTTATCTTTTTTTCGTGAATTTACCCAGGAAACCGACATTAATAAAATGATACGATTGGAAATCACCAGCTTTTACAGGATGGATCTTTAATCTGTAAATTATGCTTATAAAATTAAAAACAGAAGATTTGACATTTGGTATGTATGTATCAAAACTGGACCGACCCTGGACTGAAACCTCTTTTTTGTTCCAGGGGTTCATCATACGCACATCCAATGAGCTCAAACAACTTGAATCTACCTGCGAGTTTGTATTTGTAGACGAAGAAAAATCCGAAGCAGAAACCCCGATCAGATCAAGCCCTTCATCGATCCAGCTAAAACAAAAGTCTACTGACGGGAGCACTCCCGCTTCAGATGAAGATGTTTATCATGATTTCAAGGAAGAACTGTCTGTTGCCACCGGCATACATAGCAGCGCCAGTAATTACATCAAGACCATGCTTGAAGATACACGAATGGGCGGCACCATAGACACGGGTGCAGCAAAAGAAATTGTCGCCGACATGGCCGATAGCATCATCCGTAATCCTAACGCCCTGGTCTGGTTAACTCATTTAAAACGGCGCGATGACTACACTGCAATACACTCCATGAATGTGTGTATCATTTCACTGGCCTTCGCCCGCAGTTGTGGCTTTCCTGTTGAACAGCTCAAAACGATTGGCACGGGTGCACTGTTACACGATATTGGAAAAATGAAGGTTCCCGATGAAATCCTGAACAAGCCGGGCAAACTCACCGAACAGGAATTCGAGGTCATGAAAAAACACCCGGCTTACGGGTATGAACTGCTTAAGGATGATAAACAAATATCTGCAGATTCACTGGATATCGTGTTATCACATCACGAACATACCAATGGCTCAGGCTACCCCAATGCTTTAACAGAACATGAAATAAATCCTCTGACCCGAATCGTGTGTATTGTTGATGTCTATGATGCTGTCACGTCCGGACGTGTCTATCATAATGCCATGACACCCCATGATGCACTGAAAAACATATACAACTGGACACCTGGTAATTTTGACCAGGGACTGGTTGAAATTTTTATCAAGTCGCTTGGTATTTACCCGATTGGCACCATCGTTGAACTCACCACAGGCCAAACAGCCATTGTTTCATCCATCAATGAGGACCATCACCTTAAGCCCACCGTCATGCTCGTACTGGATAAAATCAAACAGCCTTATACCACTCGCAGCATTGTGAATCTTTCCAGTAAAATGTGGGAAGACGATAAAGACCCTCCTGCAATCAAGCGCGTACTGAATCCGGATACAGAAAATATTGATGTCCCGGCTATCATCCAGGAAGAAACGCTAAATAAAACGCTTTGATAAATCCAATACGATTGTTGTAGGGTTCGTGATACGCACCCTACAACAACTGACTACTTTACAATCACCTATATTTTTCTTTTAAGCATCAAATATTTCCAGCTGGTATTTAAAGAATTACAACAATAATAACTGCCGAATTTTCACTCATCGTTACACAGCCGAAGTAATCCGTTAAAATGTCTGGCTTATGGCCAACACAGCAGAAAAAACCTCAAACCACACACCGATGATGCAGCAATATTTGCGCATCAAGGCCGAGTACCCGGACACCCTGATGTTTTACCGCATGGGTGATTTCTATGAAATGTTTTTCGAGGATGCACGCAAAGCCTCCGAACTACTGGACATTACCCTCACCGCCCGGGGCAAATCCGATGGTGAACCCATCCCGATGGCAGGCATCCCCTACCACTCTGCTGATCCGTACCTGGCAAAGCTGGTGAAACGGGGTCAGTCTGTGGCGATTTGTGAACAGATCGGAGACCCCGCCAAATCCAAGGGGCCGGTTGAACGCAAAGTTATGCGTGTCGTCACACCGGGCACCGTAACTGATGAAGCCTTGCTTGAAGAACGCCAGGACAGCCTGTTAACCGCCATCCATCAACAAGGCACGCAATATGGTATCGCCACCATTGATATCACCAGTGGCCGCTTTCAAGTGATGGAAGGCCTCAACGAAGAGGCTTTGCAAAGCGAACTGGAACGCATCAAGCCAGCCGAGTTACTTGTCAGTGAAGACATGCCGATACCGGCATTCCTGAACCAGCATGCTTGTTTGCACAAACAGTCACCCTGGTACTTTGAACTGGAAACGGCAAACCGCTTATTGACCGAGCAGTTTTCTACACACGATCTGGCTGGTTTTGGTTGTCAGGATTTGAGTGTCGCACTGGGTGCGGCTGGTTGTTTATTACAATATGTGCGTGATACCCAGCAAACCAGCCTGTCGCATATACAAGCTATCAAAGTTGAGCAACAGGAAGACAGCCTGATTCTTGATTCCTCCACACGACGTAACCTGGAACTGGAAACTAATCTCAGCGGCGGCAAAGACAATACACTCGCCTCTATTATAGATAAAACAGCCACTGCGATGGGCAGCCGGCTATTACGTCGCTGGCTCAATCGACCACTAAGAAATCACGATATCTTACGTCAACGCCAGAATGCCATCAGTGTATTGCAGGAAAAGCAGAATTATTCATCGGCTAAAGAAATATTAAAAGGCATTGGTGATATCGAACGTATTCTTTCCCGGGTCGCACTCAAAACAGCCCGCCCGCGTGATCTGTCACAATTACGCAATTCACTGGGTCTGTTGCCTGCTATCCAGCAGACATTAATGTCCATGCTGGCCACTGACGACTCACCATTACTGAGCGAAATAAAAAACCGGATTGGTAGCTTTCCGGAACTGCACAATTTACTTCAAACCGCCATTATTGAAACACCACCGGTTTTGATCCGTGACGGCGGTGTTATCGCGACGGGCTACAATGCAGAACTGGATGAACTACGCTCACTAAAGGAAAACGCCGGCCAGTATCTTGTTGACCTGGAAATTCAGGAAAGAGAACGTACCGGTGTTAACACACTAAAGGTCAGTTATAACCGCGTACATGGTTATTATATTGAAATGAGCAGGATTCATTCCGACAAAGTCCCGGATGACTATATCAGAAGGCAAACCCTAAAAGGTGCGGAGCGTTATATCACACCCGAGTTAAAGGCCTTCGAAGATAAAGTGCTCAGCGCCAGCGAACGCGCCCTGGCAAAAGAAAAAGCCCTGTATGACGAGTTGCTGGACACATTAAATATCGATCTTACCGTATTACAACAATCTGCAACCGCATTATCAGAACTTGATGCGCTAGGTAATCTGGCTGAACGAGCAGATGCGCTTAACCTGGTGCGACCTGAGCTCTGTGATCAATCCGGCATATCGATCACGGCCGGACGGCACCTTGTTGTCGAGGATGTACTTGACTCATCCTTTATCGCCAATGATTTACTCATGGACGACAAACGCCGGATGCTGATTATTACCGGCCCAAACATGGGGGGTAAATCAACCTTTATGCGCCAAACCGCGCTCATTGCCCTGCTTGCGTATATTGGCAGCTTTGTCCCGGCAACACGCGCAAGCATTGGACCAATAGACAGAATTTTTACACGTATCGGCTCATCCGACGACCTGGCCGGTGGCCGCTCCACCTTCATGGTGGAAATGACAGAAACCGCCAACATCCTGCATAACGCAACAGCGCAATCGCTGGTACTCATGGATGAAATAGGCCGTGGCACCAGTACGTTTGACGGTCTGTCACTGGCCTGGGCCTGCGCTCATTTTCTGGCAGAAAAGACCAATTCCTTCACCCTGTTTGCCACGCATTATTTCGAACTCACTACCCTGCCCGAGGAAACGTCTAACGCAACCAATGTGCATCTCGATGCCATCGAACATAATGAAAAAATTGTTTTCATGTACTCGGTAAAAGACGGACCGGCAAACCAGAGCTACGGCTTGCAAGTCGCGGCACTCGCGGGTGTACCTGAGAACGTGATCAAACAGGCCAAAGAAAAACTTCGCATACTGGAAAACAGCGCCGTGCAAATGCAACACACCCCTGACATCAATCAAATGTCGTTATTTTCAGCACCCGCACCCGTCACAGAAAAACAACCTTCTGCCCTGTCAAAAGCCCTTGGAGAGATTGATCCTGATGAATTATCGCCCCGCGAAGCCCTGGACGCCCTGTACCGACTAAAAGATGTCGAAAATCAGGCGAATTCCTGATTATTTACTATACGAATTGATTCTAGCACTCGTCACAACGTCCATATGCCGTTAAAATAGCCGCCTATGGCACCAGCGATTATTTACACCGCAAAGACGCCAAGAGCGCAAAGAATAGTTAAATTCAAAACATAATAAAAAAATTAAATACCCATGATTTTTCGTTAATGGTACTTCATGATAATTAAAAAAATCCATTATCGATGACTTTACACAATAAATATTTCCCTTTGCGCTCTTGGCGCCTTTGCGGTGATATATTTTTTCCAGGATAACCGGAGCAGAATTTAATGACCTATGTGGTAGTTGAAAGTTGTATCAAATGTAAATATACCGATTGTGTAGAAGTATGTCCCGTGGATTGTTTTCATGAGGGGCCTAATTTTCTTGTCATCGACCCGGAAGAATGTATTGACTGCAGTTTATGTGAACCGGAATGCCCGGTGAACGCCATCATGGCGGAAGATGATGTTCCTGATGATCAACAACAGTTTCTGCAATTAAACGAAGAACTCGCGCAAAAATGGCCTGTCATCACAGAAATCAAACCGGGCCCCCCTGATGCCGCCGAATGGGAAAACGTAAAGGACAAATTGCAGTATCTGGAAAAATAAGATCTGAAATGCTTTTTACCACGGAGGTCACGGAGAAAAGAAAATATTACTTGTCATACTCCGTGACCTCCGTGGTAAAAAAACAAGTTAAGGGACGCTACACTGACATCTGATTCACACACATTTCATATCACGCCTTATGATGAAGACCCTGTCAGGACACTTGTCAGGCTGATTCTGGAAAAACATCAACAGGCGCTACCTGATCTGACACAGGTTGTTATTCTGTTACCTGATATGCATGCCGCATCACGTATACGTCAACTCTTACTCAGAGAAGCCAACGCATTAAACTACCCGGCACTACTCGGACCACACATCACGACACTGAAACAGTGGATCATCAATCAAAGCAGGCAGTTAACACACCAGCCTGTCAGCCACTATTGCCAGGAACTGATTTTATATGATGCGTTGGTTAAACATCCAGATTTATATGGTAAAGGCAATCCCTGGACATTAACCAATGAATTACTCTCACTGTTTGACGAACTCAATCTCAATCAGGCACGATTGCCAAATGATCTTGATGATTTTATTGGTCTACTCAGTCAGGCCTATGGCATCCAAAATAAAGACATCGCTGCATTAGGCCGCGAAGCCCGTCTTGTCCATACACTCTGGCATGCCTGGCTTGAACAATTGCAGTCCATGAAGCTAACAGACAAAACAACAGATTATGTTTTGTCCCTTGCCGAGAACATCAAAGATAATGAAAACAAACATGAAATTTACCTGACCGGGTTCTATGACTTTAACCGGGCAGAATTTAACTGGCTTGGCTCACAACATGCCAGACAGGCACGTCAAATAATTCTTCATGGACAAACAAACACCTCCTCTACAGAAATTGACAATCACCCTGACGCCATCATTTCCAGAATCACTGGACCACTCGCAGCTAATACGCCAGCGGTAAAAACCACCGCATATTCGCATTGCATAAACACTATTTTCAGTGCGCCGGACAAGGCCCTTAAAGAACGAGCAGAAACCTTTTCAAATCAACATCCAACGAGCCCGTTTAAAGACCGCTTGAGTGTTTTTGCTGCCAGCAATGCCGAAGATGAGGCCATCGCCATCGATTTACAGGTTCGCCGCTGGTTACTTGCAGGCAAAAAGAATATTGGCATCATTACCGAAAACAGACGACTGGCACGTCGTGTCCGTGCCCTGCTGGAAAGGGCAAATATCAGTATAACGGATTCTGCTGGCTGGGCGCTTTCAACATCCAGTGCAGCATCCGTTGTGGAACGCTGGTTACAGGCCATAGAAGAAGATTTTGCGCACGAGCCGTTACTGGATGTATTAAAATCACCCTTTATTTTTTCTGACTGGGACAAGGATGAACGCCTGAGAATTGTCTACCGGCTGGAAAACGATATTATCCTGCATGAAAATATCCCCGGAAATCTTCAACGTTTTCGAACCAATATTCATTTTCGTGCGCGTCGCCTGAATGAACTGTTCCCGGGATCTGTCGAACAACTTATGACGTTAATTGAACGACTTGAACAGGCCGCCGCCCCCCTGCTCCCGCTTTTTTCAACAAAAAAAACATCGGTCAAGCATTTTCTTGCCATGCTGATTGAAAGTTTAAAATTACTCGGCGTCTATGCGCCGTTTGAAGAAGATATTGCAGGCGAACGAATTTTGCAGGAACTGGAGCAGATGCAACTTGCTGCCGAAATACAGGATACGTTACTAGACTGGACAGGTTTCCGTATCTGGTTGGGGCGCACGCTGGAACATACCAATTTCCAGCCCGCCAACACTCGCTCGCCTGTATTATTAATGGGAATGACACAAAGCAATCTACATTTTTTTGATGCATTAATCATTGGCGCCGTTGAAAAAGAATTTCTACCAGGTGCTGCATCACATTCGCCTTTTTTTAACGACGGTGTCAGAGCAGAGCTGGGGCTCAACGCTTCGACACATCATTTGGGTATACTGCTTTACCACTTCCGACGTTTACTTGAATCTGCACCGACAATACTGTTAACACACAGACGGCAGCAAGAAGGAGAAGAGATCCTCCCAAGCCCATGGCTGGAATTACTGCAATCATTTCATCTATTGGCATACGATGAGATACTCAATGATCCTGCACTGGAAAACATGATTCATCACCCGGATGCACATGTCTTTTTATGTGACACCAGAGACCTGCCTTTACCTGCCAATCAACCAAAAGTAAGTATTGTGCCCAAGCTGCTACCTGAAACGGTTTCAGCAAGCGCATACCAGGATTTAATTAATTGCCCTTATCAATACTTTGCCCGCCGATGCCTCAAACTGTCTCCTTCCGAGGAAATTCGCGCAGTACTGGAAAAAGGTGATTATGGCAGCCGGGTTCATCGGTGCTTGCAGGCATTCCACGAGGATGCTTCCGGTCTGCCTGGTCCATTCGTGAAACAATTTGACGACTCAACAAGACAGGAGGCCACCAAGCTCTTGGGAAATATTTCCAAGAAAGTATTTGCCAATGACCTGGAAGATAATTTTCAGCATCGTGGCTGGTTAAAACGTTGGCAACGCATCATACCCGCCTATATCGACTGGCAAATTAAACGCGCCCGGGACTGGCAGGTAAAAGAGGTTGAAACAAAGCAGATACGCGAAGAATTCGTTCAGGGTATCTCCCTGGAAGGCAGACTCGACCGCGTCGACAAGAATAAACTGAACTTGAGTATTATTGATTACAAAACGGGGGAGCCACCACATCAGGATAATGTCGATAACGGTGAGGCCATTCAGCTTCCATTCTATGCATTACTTGCAGAACAGGACAGCAACAAAAAAGTAACTCAAGTAGCTTACCTGTATATTGATAATTAACAGGCCAGGATAAAGGCATACTTACAGGAAGAGCAACTGGAAGCTATAAAACAAGAAGTTTCTGACCGTCTGAAACTGATTTTGAATGAATTAATCGAAGGCAAAGCAGTACCGGCATGGGGCGATCCATCGACCTGCAGTTATTGCGAGATGGAAGGGCTTTGCAGAAAAACGGTGTGGGAAAACGTTTCTGAAATCAAGACGGAAAAACAAGAGAACAAAAATGATAGGCTATAAATATGGAGGCGGCCCGTGGGCCGCCCGTTCCATATCAGATCTTCCCGATCTGACGATCTCCAGAGAGCCCTATCACTTACTCAAGGTGCTTACTCCGGGATCTTCCCTTGCAACTTCCATGTAAATTGAAACTGTTGGGATCTGATTAAAATGATAACAGAATTAATCGCATTAACAAGTTTTTTTGAACAAATATTATTTATCGATGTATCTTAATTACATGTTTTAGTTAAGATTAATTTAAGAAAAAGTAAGCGTACAATCATCTTTTTGTTGTACATTTTAACTTTTTGAATTTACAGGCACAAAAAAACAACGTAGTTAACAACATAGTTAACTACGTTATTAACAACATAACCCAAACTTATGACAGAAACTCTAGACGCCAGTTCACCCGCACTCAATGCCACTGTTGCCGCATCAGCAGGCACAGGTAAAACATGGTTATTAGTGACGCGCATTATTCGATTGCTATTAAACGACGCCCCTGCCGAGAACATCCTCTCGATTACTTTTACTCGCAAGGCCGCCGCAGAAATGCAAATACGTTTATCACAACGTCTGTTTGAATTTGCACAATGTGACGATAAAACACTGACCGAGCAACTTGAATATATTAATGTAAAACCAACAACTGTGATAAAACAGCAAGCCAGACAGCTTTATGAAAAACTGTTACGTAACACACACTCTATCAAGGCCACCACATTTCATTCTTTTTGCCAGGACATACTCCGCAAGTTTCCGCTGGAAGCGGATATTCCACCAGGATTTGACCTGCTTGAGCAAACCGCCACCTATCAACAGGAAGCCATTGAATCACTTTTCACCGAAGCCACAAAATCACCTGACAGTGAAATCGCACATGCGCTTGAAACACTTTTTGACCAGTTAAAAGGTTTGGCAAATACACAAACTGCGTTGAATGAAATATTAAATTCCCGGAGTGACTGGTGGGCATATACATTATCTCAACCTGATCCCGTCGAGTATGCGATCAATGAATTAAAAAAACAGCTTGGTATCGACCCGAATGAAGATCCGATACAGGACTATATAACTGACACCGCCCTATTGACCCGGGAGTTTGGCATCCTGTTAGGTAAACATTCAACGAAGAAAAATGAAGAACATTGTAATATTATTGCAGACAACATATCTGCCTCCCCTTTTACTCCTGAACATTTCAATAAAATAAAACCTGTTTTTCTGACTCAAAAAAACCAACCCCTCGCGCGTAAAAAAACAAAAACGCTGGAAAAGAGTCTGGGTAGTGAGCAACAGGAGCGCTTCATCGAACTACATGAAATATTGTCACAAAGAACCATGGCTTGCCTGGACAGACTCGCATTACAGCATTCTTATGCCATCAACATCGCATGGTATACAGTGGGCAATCGTTTGATTGACATATACCAGGTTTTAAAAGAAGAACAGCGTTTACTGGATTTCACTGACCTTGAATGGAAAACATATTTACTGCTGAGCGAGAGCCATAACGCACATTGGATACAATACAAACTTGATCAACGTATCGAACATATACTGATTGATGAATTTCAGGACACCAACCCGACACAGTGGCAACTACTATTACCTTTGCTTGAAGAAATGAGTGCCAGTGACAATGCACGCCACCGAAGTGTTTTTCTGGTGGGTGATGGTAAGCAATCAATTTATCGATTCAGGCGCGCTGAACCGCGCTTATTCAAAACGGCAGCAAACTGGATGAACCAGCACCTGGCAGCAGAATCCTTTCCGCTGGACAAATCACGACGCTCTGCACACGCCATCATGGAATTTGTAAACAAACTATTTTCCGATGGCCCTCTGGCCAACAAATTGAGTGCGTTTCATCAGCATTCGACTACATTGGATAAAATGTGGGGGCGCGTGGAAATGTTGCCACTGGTAGACAAGATAGATGACGAATCAGAAACGATCGAATATGAAGGACTGCGCAACCCACTGGAACATCCAAGAATTATTGTTAAAGATACCCGTTACTACAGGGAAGGCCTGTTAATCGGGGATCGAATCCAGTCACTTATAGATGAAAAAACCATTATCACCAAAGAAGATCAGCATCGCTATCTTGCCTATCACGATATAATCATTCTGGTTCAAACCCGCACTCATATTAAAGACTATGAAAAAGCGCTACGTGAGAAAGGCATTCCCTATCTTGGTATGGACCGGGGAACATTGCTTGAAAGTCTGGAAGTTCAGGACATTATCGCCTTACTGGACACACTTGTTACGCCAGACAATAAACTGTCACTTGCCGTCACACTCAAATCACCCCTGTTTAACTGTTCCGATGATGACCTGATGTTACTCGCCAGCATACCGTCCGATAAAAGCTGGTATGAGCGCCTGGAAACCATCACATCAGAACGGGATAAAAACCATAAACTGTGCCGCGCTTATCACTGGCTCTCCTCCTGGCGTACACTGGTTGGACATCTGCCCGCCCACGATTTACTCGACAGAATTTACTCTGAGGGGAATCTCATTGCTCATTTCGAGGCTGCCTTCCCGGTACACTTACAACCCCGTGTACGAGCCAATTTAACTCGATTCATTGAGCTCGCGCTGGAAGTGGACAGTGGCCGTTACCCCAGTCTCACACATTTTCTTTCACGTTTAAGACATGCCCGCGCGAATTCAAAAGATGCCCCTGATGAAGGACAGACTAATACACAAACAGACTGCGTCAGGATCATGACCATCCACGGCTCGAAAGGGCTGGAAGCACCGGCCATCTTCCTCGCAGATGCAAGCAATGTAAAATCACCAAAATACGCCTATCACCCGTTGGTAAACTGGCCACCTGAAAAAAAGCGCCCTGATTATTTTATGCTGATGGGACCAAAGGAAACACTGGATCCCGTTACCCGCGAACAATTAGATCATCATTTAGCAGAAGAAGACCGTGAAAATGCCAATTTACTTTATGTCGCGCTAACCCGCGCACGGCAATTACTGGTCATCTCTGGCTGCGTGCCCGGAAAAACATCAAACTTTGGCTGGTATGGTTTGATAAAAGAGCAACTGGCACTGGATGACAGCTCAAATGAGACACTGGTTCTCACAGAGTCAGGTGATAAACCGGCCTCTGTTACTGAAGAACCAGAACCAAAGGCACCTGCAGTAATTGATATTGATCCTCGTCTCAGCAAACCCAGCCTGATTGCGCCATCAAGCCTCACCCCACTGGATTTGTCTCAAATTAGCCCATCGAAAACAACTACAACTCAACCAGATACGATCACCTCGACTAGCGAAGAATCAGAGGGTCAGCTTAGAGGTACAATCATCCATCGCATGCTGGAAATATTAACATCATCTCAACATCGTGATGCTAGCGAACAACTCAAACAAGTGTCTCGGGAATCACAAATCCCCCTGGATAATGAATTACTTAATGAATGGTGGCAGGAAGCACTTGGTGTTGTTAAACACCCTGACTTTTCATACCTTTTTGAACCATCACAATATAAAACAGCACATAATGAAGCACCTATTCAGTACAAAACAGACAATACTTTCATCAATGGTGTGATAGACAGACTGGTAGTTTGCGATAAGGTTGTTTATCTACTTGATTATAAAACACACCGCGGTGCCGAGGCCGGGAAAATGGATCTTCTTGCTGAACAATACAAGAATCAAATGACCTTGTACAAAGAGGGGGTCAGTAAAATATGGCCTGACAAAATAGTCAGGCCAATAATCTTGTTTACTGCCAGTAAATCAATCTATGAATATTGCCACGAGGCTGACTAAGGATAACCTCCTCGCCTATCTCTTGCCTTTGGAATCAAGAAACTTGATCAATCTCTTAGCGGGTAAATAGCCAGGTATCACCTGACCATCTTCAAATACCAATGTCGGTGTTCCAGTGACACCCACTACCTCTGCGACCGCCATATGATCTTTCACCGGGTGCTTGCAACCCGTTTTTGTTTTTATGACTTTCCCACCATTTTTTGCATCTGTCAGCGCTTGCTTTCTATCATCAGCACACCAGACACCTGTTGCTTTAAAATAAGAAGGTGTATTAATACCCGAGCGCGGATAAGCCAGGTAACGGATCTCAATACCTTCCGCCATATAGTCGTCCATTTCACGATGCATTTTCCTGCAATATCCACAATCAATATCGGTGAAAACAGTGATAGAATGTTTTACTTTCTCCGGCGAAAAAACAATCATGGTATCTTCTTCTATATTGCTCACCGCTTTGAGCCGGCCCCTGGTTCTTTTCGTTTCGGTTAAATTTTTCATTTTAACCAGGTCAAATACATCCCCTTCTATGAGATATTTTCCATCCTTCGAAATGTAAAGAACCTTGGCGCCAATAATGACTTCATACAGACCCGGAACAGGCGCAGGTGTCACACTGTCAGGCGATACATTAGGCATGATTCTTTTGACCGCGGCTCTTACAGCATCGCTGCCATCATCCGAGCTAGCGAAAACACTCGAATAAAATATTAATGTGAATAGCAACAAACTTATTTTTCTCATTCTTACTGCCTCAGTTAATTTAATAAAATAGTTGTGGATTTAACAGATTGCTATTCCACAGTTAACCTGCCCAAGCATATCGTTGTGAACCCTGAAATTCGCTCGAATATATCACAATAATGATTCGTCAGTAGTATATGGATTCAGAGTCAGAACAAAGGTTCCTTGGCGAGCATAAGAAAAACAGTTTATCAGACCACACCACATTATGAGCGGAGGATATAAATCAAACAAAGAATCGAGCTTAACTTGCTGATATTAAATAAAAATAACTGATTTTAACCGGGACAGGCGACAGGAACTTACCGGGATTCCGACAAGTTCCAATCATCTAAATATGGGGTTATAAAACGAACCAGCAAAGAGGCCGCTATATGAATCAGCCTCGAGGATGGTGCTGCTCATGCACGTCTTTTAATCGCTCTGTCGCAACATGTGTATAAATTTGCGTTGTTGACAGATCACTGTGACCCAGCAACATCTGAACAACTCGTAAATCTGCACCATTATTTAACAAATGCGTCGCAAAAGAATGACGCAAGGTATGGGGTGATAAATCCTGTTTTATTTCAGCAGTATTCGCATAGCGTTTTATGATGTACCAGAAAGCCTGTCGTGTCATGGAACCACCACGGCGTGTGGTAAACAAAGAGTCACTCGGCTTGTTCTTGATCAGGTGTGGCCGTGAATCACTTAAATAACGTTCCAGCCATTCGATCGCTTCTTCACCCAGGGGCACCAAACGTTCTTTATCACCCTTACCGATGACACGCACAACACCCTGGCGTAAATTAAGCTGCGACAATTGCAATGTAATTAATTCGGAAACACGCAGTCCACTGGCATAAAGCATTTCCAGCATCGTCCTGTCCCTCAGACCCAGCACCTCGGATGTGTCAGGCGCCTCCAACAGAGACTCAACTTCTGCTTCACTTAATGATATAGGCAATGAACGACCCAGCTTGGGGGCATCAATACGTGCACTGGGGTCTTCCTGCAGATTTTCTTCACGAATCTGGTACTGATAAAAACGACGGATGCTGGATAGCAGTCGAGCAGTAGACCGGGGTCTTGCGCCATCCTTCACACGAAATGCAAGATAAGCAAGCAAATCTTCTCGCGTCGCATGGAGTAAGCTGGCTGAACTTCCCTTTTCCGAAAAAAGCCACTTGGCAAGGCCTGTCAGATCGGTACGATACGCGGACATCGTGTTTTCGCTTAATCCACGTTCAGCCCACAAGGCATCTAAAAATATATCTATAATTTTACGATCGGCACTATTCAGTAACTCATCTGCCTTTCGACTACTTTCCTTAGTGTTATTATTCATCTCCTGGCACCATCCTTTTTTTCATGTTCTAGTAACCACTGCTTGATTTGAAGTTTTTTGCTATTTTTGTTTTTTGAACCACAAAATCCACCCAGACCATTTACTGCGACAACCCGATGACAAGGAACCACAATAGGTACCGGGTTTGATCTGCATGCGCCACCAACGGCTCTTGGACTACTTGAAAGTAATTTTGCTACGTCCCCATATGTATATTTTTTATTATGTGGAATATCTTGCAGCTTGTTCCAAACACGCTGTTGAAACGCCGTGCCTTCCTTCCCCAGATTTAATGTAAAACACCAACCTGGATCTTTAAAATAATGCTCCAGCTGGTTAACAACTTCTTTGGCATAACCTGTAATTGGCTTATTGTTCTTATTCGCACCCTGATTAACAGGATGCCTTGTATTAGCTGTACTTGTATTAGCTTTAGTAGTAACTGCTGTTTTAACTTTTGTTTCAAATACAGATGTTTCAATAATGTCAGGATCCAGAAACTCAATACCGACCAGCGTATTATTGTCGACCCTGATCCCCAGGGAGGCAATGCCGGAAAATGTCCCCGGTACTGTAATAACAGCATCAAACGACCTGTCAGTGTCAGCTTCCATGTTCACGTCGGGAGTCTAACACGCACATCACCCGACAACAATATTTAACATATCTACCTTAAGACTGTCCTAAGATTCAACTCGGTCCAGATCTCGAGATTTCCAAAAACAACACAAAATAACATGAAATAACAATAACAAACAATGAGTTACATGTTTTCCGCTATTTCAAGCTGGGCAATCCTGCGTTCCAGCAATGCCTTGCGTCCCGGGTCTGTCGTGGCCTTCAACAGGCGCCTGAGAACACCTTTTGCATCAACGACCAGACCGGCATTTGCCAGCGCTTCTGCCGCCTGAAACCGGGCACTCTGAGCCCACAAGTCTGTTGCCCGGGGATCTGCTATACCCGCTGATCTCAGATAATAACGTGCCGCCTCCGCATACTCTTCCAACGACTTCATCGAGTCAGCCATCCAGTACAGTATTTCCCTTCTACGCTTCTTATCCTGTGTCCTTTTCATCACAATTTCAAACAAGGGCAATACGGTTCGGTGCTTGCCCAGGGCCTGTAAATCAAACAAAACCTGAAGTAATCTATCCACCTGCTTGTTGTTTAACTTCTCTACATTTTCAAACACACCCAACAGGACTTCCATACCCTGCTGAAACTCTCCGGCCAGAATGTGTACACGTGCGCGCCTGAGATGCCAATCCAGTTTACTCACATCTTTTGGTGCTTTTATCTGCCCCCGCAGTAATTTTGATGCCAACTTGATGTTCGATGTCTCAAGCGCCTTGCCTGTCATCATATGCCGCACAACTGCCGGAATCATCTCTATATTCGAAAACCTTGCCGATTCCAGATACAGGCGGTTAACAACCCGATAACCATAACGATTCAGATACAAGGTCCTGACAAACTCCCTGTGCGCTTCACTTCCAAGATCTTTATTAGTGCTGTTGATAGCCAAAAATGCAAAAAGTGAACGCGCATCAAACATCTCCTTCTCTCGATAAGATTTTGCGGCCACAAACAGGACCTTATCATCGGCGCCCAATTTGCGTTTTTGTTTCACCCTGTTGCCGTAATCAAGATAAGCCTCCCACAACTTGTCAGCATTCGCGAAATAAAGATGACCGAAAAGCGTGTCATTATTTTTAACCGCCAGCACTCTCTCCAGGGCCCAGATCTGACTCTTGTAATCCTGTTTGAGCCTGGATGCATTGGCGATAATGGCCCAATAAGGTATTTGATCCGGTTTTTTTAATTTTCTTTTTTTCTGCTTGGCCTGGCGAATGACTTCATCGGGATCCGATCCTTTCATTCGCAAGGTGACCAATAGCTTCAATGGTTCAACATCGTTACCAGAAAGTTCCAGTAACTCTTTATTGGCACGCGTTGCATACCCGCTTATCAACAATACCTGGGCATTCAATAGAGACCAGGCTCTGTTTTCACTAAAACTGCTATGCGACCTGATCCTGGCAAACTCCCGACGGTGTACCTGCATTGCTTCATAGGCATCTTTTGGCAGGTCCTCGACCAGATAACTCATTATTATCAATCTACGAACTTCAATGAGAAGCTCATCCTTGAGCGCGCCATAGTCGCCCCATATCAATTTTTTTGCGAGGTTGCGGGCTCCGTACCCATCTCCCAGTAAAAGATACCCGCGTATACTTTCCTTTATCGCCCAATGATAAAAGGACAAGGGCAATTTATCGGGTAGCTTGTCTATTCGTTCATTGAGCTTTTGATATTCATTTAATTGTTTATATATACTGAATCTCTGTTTCTCCCAGCGTATCCATGCGGACTGATTGTTCTGCGCATCAGGCTGGTGACGATCAATCAACGCCAAAGCCAGTTCAGGCACATCGGCCTTAACAAGCGATTTTATTTCTTTCAAGTCGGCCGCCACAGCGACGACAGAAAAAGAAACAATCAGCAACGCAAACAGAAACTGTATTAACAAGGGAATAGAAAATTTTTGACGGGACAGAGCAGGAAAACAAAGACCGGAAGGAGATTTAATAGCTGATTGAAAAAAAAGTAGGCGATATTTTTTCATATAAGACGAGCTTACATGTTAAATCACATATTTTAAAGTTCACCGACCTGTTATTGAACCACCAGATTGCCTGGTGGTTCAAATAAACAATACTGAAAACGCGGATCTGTCGCGTTCTTCTAGAGCAAAGCTGGCTAGAAGCCTATTTTGCCCGGCTTTTAAGTTTCTCTTTAATTCGTGCAGACTTACCTGAAAGCTCACGAAGATAATAAAGCTTGGCACGTCTTACATCACCACGACGCTTAACTTCGATCGCCTTGATAAGCGGGCTATAGGTCTGGAACACACGCTCAACACCTTCACCATGAGAAATTTTGCGCACGGTGAAAGCAGAATTTAATCCACGGTTGCGTTTTGCGATAACAACCCCTTCAAAAGCCTGTAAACGCTCACGACTGCCTTCCTTTACTTTAACCTGTACAACAACCGTATCACCTGCATCAAACGCAGGGATTGTCTGTTTCATTTGTTCCGCTTCAATTTCGGCAATGATCTTACTCATGATTTACTCCAGTCGTAATCTTCAATTAATACTTGTTTTCTGTTTTGTAATTCGCAATAAATTCTTTCAATAAATCTTTATCGGTCTCGCTTAAGCTCAGGTCTTCCATCAATTCAGGTCGTTTGAGCCACGTTTTTCCTAACGCCTGTTTTCTTCGCCAATTCTGTATCGCCTTATGGTCACCACTTAACAACACCTCCGGTACACGCTGACCATCAACGATCTCCGGACGGCTGTAATGAGGACAATCCAGTATTCCATCAACAAATGAATCCTGTTCGGCAGCCTCAGCATGTCCTAACGCACCCGGTATCAAACGGATTAACGCATCGATGATAACCATCGCGGCCAACTCACCGCCTGATAAAACATAATCACCGATTGACCACTCTTCATCGACATCCGTTTCAATGACTCTTTCATCAATTCCTTCGTAACGACCCGCGAGCAATATCAGGTTCTTTCGGGTCGCCAGGGATTTCAGCCCTGCAAAATCCAGTCGTCTTCCCTGTGGTGACAGGTAAACAACATGCGCATCTCCCTGCACCGCCGCCTTTGCTTCCCTTATCGCATCTCGCAATGGTTGCACCATCATGACCATGCCGGGACCACCGCCGTAAGGTCGATCGTCTACCGTCTGGCGCGGATCGGGCGCATAATCTCTCGGGTTGCGCAGTGACAGCTCCAGCAACTCTCTTTCAATCGCTTTGCCGGTCACACCAAAATGTTTGATTGCATCAAACATTTCAGGAAAAAGAGTAATAACCTCTATATGACGCAAGTGCTAAAACTCCGGATCCCAATCAACTTCAATTAACTTGTCTTCCAGGCTTACCCGACGTACCACGTCCGGCCTGATAAACGGGACACATCGTTCCCGGTCACCTTTTACTAGCAATACATCATTGGCACCTGTTGCTAACATTTGGCTGACCTTTCCCAGATCAACCCCTTCGAGGGTGACAACGTTCAGACCAATCAAATCAGTCCAGTAAAACTCATCCTTCGCCAGATCAGGTAGCTGATCCCGGGGAACGGCAATTTCTGTATCCATCAATGCAGCCGCGTCATCGCGCGTCTCACAACCGGAAAAATGTGCCACAACACCTTTTCCCTGACGTTTTCCAGCCAGAAACGCCCTTTCTACCCACTTTCCATTGAGCTTCAGGTAACAAGGTGAATAATTAAGTATATTTTCTCTTGGTTCGGTATATGAATACACCCGAACCCAACCCTTGAGTCCATACACACCCGATATACGAC
>JAUWSG010000164.1 GCA_030610155.1 Gammaproteobacteria bacterium | reverse complement strand
TTGCACCATCGGCCATCGGTAAATAGGCGGCACTGCCATAAATAGTATCAACCCATGGTAACCAGGTTTTATATTCCTGGGACACATCCCATATGTCCAAACCCGCCTCTTCAGAAAGTTCATACACGGTTCTGGATGCACGACGTTCCAGTGCAATATCGCTGTATCGCCCACTGATTCGTTCCAGCCGGTATAAAGAGTCCAGCCCAAGCAAATTCGCCGCCCCTTCCCATTTCATAACCCTGGCATCCAGTTGCCATTGGTCACCCGCCAATTCCAGGGTGCGTACTTTTCCCAGCGACTCTTTCAATTCAACTTCATAACGCTGATGTCCTACTTCCCTGAACTGTAATTCAGCAACCGCTTCTTCATGAGTCAGGCGTTGATATGTGTACAAATTAAGCACAAAAGACAATAACAACAAAGATGAACAAACCAATATAATGCCTGTTAATCCTGCCCCGGTTCCGGTGACAAATTGCCGATGGTATAAACGACTCGCGCCGGTCACAAGCAGTGTGACCCCTGCGATAATCAGAATAACGATGAGAAAATTTATTTCGGGGAAAACACTAAAGTCCATCTTGCAAGGTATTCGTTATATGAGTGAACTCAAACCTTAGCGAATTTATATCAGCACGGTCAAGAGTTAATAAAGAAATATTAAGGAACCTCTGATTAATTCTGGGTGAGCGGATATATGCCATCCACGCATTGATCAGAGGTTCCTTGAATATGTGTAAGAACATCTGATTTCAGAGAAGTTCACGCTATGTCATCATTTAACCTAATCTGAGCAGATCAGGCACTTTTAACCTTTGTAAGGATAGGAAGCATCCTGCCTGTGGCAAGAAACTCTTCGATTTCGTTTGCCGCAACAGGTTTGCTATATAAAAATCCCTGCACTTCATTACAACCATTGTCTTTTAGTATAGATACCTGTCTCATGTCTTCCACCCCCTCTGCAATCACTCCCATATTCAGACTACTGGCCATGGTTGAGATAGCTTTGGCAATAGCAATATCTTTAGGGTTGGTTGTAAGATCGCGTATGAAAGTGCGATCAATTTTTAAAACATCTACCGGGAATTGTCGCAAGTAGTTCAGCGAAGAATAACCCGTTCCAAAATCGTCAATTGCAATATAGACACCAATATCCTTTAACAGGATCATGGTCCGAATTGCTTTCTCAACATTTTCTACAAATAAACTCTCTGTTAATTCCAGCTCCAGATATTTTGGATCCAGACCGGTATCATATAGTGCCTGGCGCACACACGTGACAATACTTTCACTCCTGAATTGGCGTGCAGAGATATTTACTGCCATTTTTACCGGCGGATGACCTGCATCCTGCCACTGTTTATTCTGCCTGCAGGCTGTCCTGAGAACCCATTCACCTACCTGGTTAATAAGCCCTGTATTTTCCAGAAGAGGAATAAAATCATTGGGTGGAACCAGACCTTTATCCGGATGTTGCCATCTAATCAACGCTTCAACCCCAACAATTTCATTCGTACTGGTTAAAATTTTTGGTTGGTAATAAAGTACAAATTCGTTATTGCTGACAGCATTTCTTAAATCCGTCTCCATTGTCAGCCGATCATAGGCGATAGCATTAAGCTCCCCTGTAAAATATATAAAACGATTTCCGCCATCTCCCTTGGCATTCATCATCGCAATATCTGCTTCCTTAACCAGTGAATATGCATCAGAGTGCCCCTGATTTGTCAGCGATATACCGATACTGGTGTTTATAATGATTTCGTTTGTCTTAATATGAATAGGTGAAGATAAGGCTTCCAGTACGCGCCTGGCAACGAGTGCAATATCTTCCGGGTGCGCAACTTTTTCAAGAATGATGGCAAACTCATCGCCGCCAAGCCGGTATATTGAATCAGTTTCACGCACACAAGATGGAAGTCGACTGGCAATAACACGTAAAAGCTCATCCCCTGCATCATAACCCAGACTCTCATTAACAAGTTTAAAACGATCAATATCTATCACGACAAGCGCCAGCAAATCGCCTGATCGTTTAGCGCGTTTGGTCGCATCATCAAGACACGCATGAAAATTTGTCCGGTTTGCCAACCCTGTTAACTGATCATGATAAGCGTGCTTCCTGATCGTCTCTATGTCAGTGTTATACTTTTTATCCTGCGACTTGATAATCTTGTCGGCACGTTTGATTATCGCAAATAAAAACAAATATAAACTTATGAAACTGATAATAACGCCCAAAGTAATTTGTTTTTGCGTTTCATCCAGCCTTGTAACCAGCTCAGTGACATCTGTATATAATTCGAAAACAGCATCAACCGGCATATTTTCTGCTTTTCTGATCGGGATATAGGATGACAATACGGTATGTTCGATCTCATCTTGCTGATCATCCCGAATATTTTGCAATTCAATCTCGCTGGCTATTTTACCAATTCGGGCCAATGTAAATCGGGGGTTATGTTTGTTATCTATGCCAATCTGTCCAGGATCAGTGGAAAACACGGTCAATCCATCCAGATTGTAGATCTTTACTTTGACAACGTTCAGACCTTGCATTTGTGAATCCACATCATTTTTTAATTTTTCTATTTCAACATGGTCACGCAATTCTTTGGAAGAAAGCTGTGCAGCCTTTGTTGTTACAAATGACTGGTATCTGGGCCAAATTGAATTTGCAAACGCGCGCGCAAGATCAACATTAGCTCGTGACTGATGGTCTTTTATGGCCGAAATCGCAATATTGCGATAAAGATAAGTAGACGCAACAACAAACACAAAAATACCGATTAAGCTGATCACAGCAAAATATCGGCTTAAATTAAAGCGACGCTTATTATTTCCTGGGCTGTTAAACAACGGTTCTCTTCCCCTACTAAATACAGTGCTCACAACTACACATCCTGACTTGCACGTTGCTTCCTTATCGTACTGATATTATTAATCTTTAAGATTTATTTCTATAACAATCAATCAGTTAGGATCAATCTTTGTTTTTATTATATAGATATTCAAAAATTTCAATGACTTACAAAATTAGTGCTTTATTCGCTTTAACAATTCTATGTTCTGAATTAAACCGCGACCTGTTTTATAAAACGTACAAGACTTTATTAGTAGAACAACATCACAGTTTTACCGTAGTAAATCATTCAAGTTACCCGTCCAATTGACGCTACAAATTAGTAGGTTAAGAGTTGTTATATCTGATTTTGTTAAAGCTTAAAGTGTCCAGATGTAGTCAGACATTATTAATTTTCAAGCACTTAAGCATCAATATATAGATAGTTGTTTATTGGACCTGATTTTAAGTAGGCGTTGTCATTAAGTGGTTAATATGTCAGATAATAATCTAAACACATTGAAGCCTGAATCTGCCAGGGTTAAAAATAGAACGCCATCACAGCAGAACCGTTCATCTGCCTGGCTGATATTATCGGTTTTATTGATTACGACAGTCTTCCTGTTATGGAATACCTGGGTACGTCAGCAAGATTATCTGCAACAGGAATTTAATTCGGTCAGAAATTCCGTTAATGGTACATCAAGAGAAATTGTCACCTTACTAAATGAGTTTCGCAGGGCAGTAAAATTACTGGGTGAACGCGAAACCAGCCTGCTGAGAAAAATCGCGCAAGACCCTAATGATATAGATGCCTACGACACATTAGTAGAAAAAGTCAAAAATGTGTTTCCCAAGTCCTTTGCAGTGACATTGGCAGACGCTAATGGTGAACCCTTTGTTGAGGATTTTGACGGGTTTATAGTGGAAGCTTGCAAAAAAGATATCAAACAGTTCGCATCAGCACAACATCCACCAGAAACTTACATACACCCAAATCCGTTAACCTACCATTTTGATATAATGGTTCCGGTTGACCTGGGTTTTGATAAAGAAAGTATTTTCTTTGTGAGTTTTAAACCCGACATCATTTCCAGATTACTGGCAACCAGTCAGCTATTCCAGCATCGGCTAGTATTACTCAAGCAGGACAAGCCTGGACTTGTTGAAATTGTCGCCGAAGGTGTACGAAAAGACCTGAACGAAAATCAATTTTTCCTGACTGAGAAGGAACAAAATAATATATCATTCATGACACCTGTTGAAGGCACATTATGGAATCTGGTCAGCCTCCCTAAAGAAACGGGAATATCTCATCATCTGTTAAATATCTGGGTTGAAGTCTTTATTCAATTTCTACTTCTAGTATCATTGAGTATTTTCATCATCAAACATCTGCAACGCTCAGAGAAAAATATACTTGAAACAAACATCGCATTATCCAGGCATGCGCACGAAATTCATAAAAATGAAAAGCGCCTTGAAAGAGCGCAACAAATCGCAAACATGGGACACTGGGACTACAACCTGGTCTCTGAGCAGTTATTCCTGTCTGATGGTGCCAATCATATTCTCGGTATTACCGAGGATGAAGCAACCAGCGCCCATCAAATTCTACATAAAATCTACCCAACAGACCGGCAGCGTATAAAACGATTTATTGCCAGCGCGATTGTAAAACGCAAGCCCTATCAAACCGAATTCAGAGTTTTCAATCATGATGGTTCAATTAGTATTTTATCTGCTTCAGTAGAATTAACAATCGATAACGACAACAACCCTTTGCAACTATTTGGCATCGTTCAAGATATTACTGCACGGAAACAGGCAGAAATATCCAACAAGAATGCCCTGATCGCTAAAATGGACGCTGAAACTGCAAGTGAAACCAAGAGTGAGTTTCTTGCAAACATGAGCCACGAAATTCGTACCCCGCTTACTGCAATCATTGGTTTTGCTGAAACATTATTGCAAAGCGACCAGCCTATGAAAGAACGCACCAAATCGATTAGAACGATTATTCGAAATGGCGATCATTTACTGCATATAATTAATGACATCCTTGATTTATCAAAAATAGAAGCTGAAAAAATAGAATTTGAACATGTCAAATTTAGCCCTTTTCACACGCTCGCTGATGTTGAATCCCTGGTTCGTATGCAAACAACCAACAAAAAGCTGGCGTTTGATATACACTATAATTTTCCACTACCTGCCTATATCAATAGTGACCCGTTAAGATTAAAACAAATCCTTCTTAATATTTGCTGTAACGCCATTAAATTTACGCATTCAGGTTTTATACATATAAACATCGGATACGACCGGGACAATGAGGAATTATGGTTTGAAGTAGCCGACTCTGGCATAGGCATGGACGAACCAGAAATCAAAAAGGTATTCGATACATTCACACAGGCAGACCTGTCTACTACAAAAGAATATGGTGGAACCGGACTTGGCCTTACTATATCCAAATATCTTGCTGAACAACTGGGTGGTACAATCACTGTCACCAGTCAACCCGGGGTCGGTAGCAAATTCAAAGTCACGATAAAAACAGGCGAACTGGAAAACATACCGTTTATTGATAATTTAAATCAGGCCCCGGCAGAAGCCGCTACGCCCGCTACTTCTATACAGGCGAACACATTATCAGGCAAAATTCTGCTGGCAGAAGATAATAATGATAACCAACGTTTATTATCAATGTATCTGAAAAAAATGGGTGCTGAATTCACTATTGTAGATAATGGCAAGTTGGCATATGAAGCCGCAATGAATGAGGAGTTTGACCTGATATTAATGGATATGCAAATGCCAATTATGGATGGCATAGAAGCAGTGCAATTATTAAGAAAAGCGAATTATAATAAACCCATCGCAGCTTTAACCGCGAACGCAATGAAGAAAGATAAAGACAGGTGCCTGGCAGCCGGTTGTGATGATTTTATTACCAAACCCATACACCGGAATGTTCTGTATGAAGTCGTTTCACGTTATTTACGCATTATAGAGCCGCCAGAAAAATCTTATCCGCCAATTTATTCAACCCTGATCAAGGAAGAACCTGATCTGATCGATATTGTTAACCGCTTTGTTGATAATCTGCCAACGACATTAAAGCTCATATTGAATGCCAATGAAAAACAAGATTGGGAAGAATTAAATAATCTTGCGCATCAATTAAAAGGTGTGGGTGGTGGTTATGGTTATCCCATGTTGACAGAGATAGGTTCGAAAATTCAATTCCAACTGGAAAATAAATTTTACGAAGAAGTAACATTACTGGTTAATGAGCTTGGTCATGTTTGCCAGCAGATCTGTACAGGCCTGGCGACTGAAAAACAATCTGTCGCTTAAGGCATCCTTGCCTTCTCGAGGATCACTCCGGACATCGCTCAGGACGCCTGTCCTCCCATGACACTCGTACATCCATGTACAGCGCATAAGCTGTGGTAGATTGCAGGTTAGGTGGTTCTTTTAAAAACCCTGGGGCAATTGAAGGTCAGTGTCTCTCCGGGCGGTCACTCCACACATCCATGTGTTCCCGTGATCTCTCCGGACTTCCTGTCCTCACGTGAAACTCGTACATCCATGTACTTCGCATAAGGCCATCCATGGCCAAATCCTACCCTCACGAGACATAAGCGTGGCAGGTTTTAGGTTAGGGGGTTTTGTTAGTGACCCTG
>JAUWSG010000235.1 GCA_030610155.1 Gammaproteobacteria bacterium | reverse complement strand
CGAGCAGCAGAACAAGCAGTGAAATCAAAAGATATAAATAACGGTGCCCGGAAGTCGATTCATCTTGTGATGCAGCATCAAAGAATCCCATCTATTTCCTCCAAATCCTTTTAATCACCGTATTTGAGTTAAATAAACGAATACCTCTATTCAAGAGGCGCTGACAACAGTACCTTCTTCCCCTTGCGGAACACCGTCACCGTAAATTTTTCACCTGGTCCTTTGTCCTTGATTTTTTCAAAAAACAGATCACGCCAGCCTTCCTCGGCTACACTAACTCCTTGCACCGCCAGAACAATATCACCGCCTAATAAATAAGAATCGCCGTCAATTTCTGCGACAATATCGCCCGCTAATAAACCAGCGGATTCCGCTGGCGACCCTTCGGCAACCCGCTCCACCAACATGCCTTCGGCCTGCGGTAAATGCATAATTTCTGCGATACGCCCTTTAATTTTTTTACCATCCACACCGCCCCAGAATTGGCGCCGTTCCATCACAAGTTTTCTGGCTGTATTGGATGACACCGCAAAACCCAGGCCTTCAAAACCACCGGATTTGCTTAATATATAACTGACTATCCCTATCACTTCACCGTTCATATTGAACATCGGCCCACCGGAATTACCCTGATTAATCGCCGCATCAGTTTGAAAAAATTCGCCTTCGGTAAAGCCCATCATTTTTTCAGCCGAACGGCGTCCACTGATATAGCCCTTGGTTAAAGTATGGCTAATTCCATAAGGCGCGCCGATTACATAAACGTCATCACCGACTTTAACCTGGTCAGAATCAGCCAGCGGTGCAATAACTGCTCCTTCCGGTACGCTGGGCAGTTGTAACAGGGCAATATCGGCATTGGGCACGGAAGCAATCACCTTCGCCAACATTTTTTTCCCATCTTTAAACTCAACATGAACAGAGTCAGCGACGTTTACCACGTGCGCGGCCGTGAGAATTTTTCCATCATTGGATATCAACACACCTGATCCGAGGCCCTGCATACTCGTCAAACGTTTTGATTTTGATCCTGTTGGTACCTTCTCAAACGTATGCAGTACCACGACAGCACCGCTGGTTTTTTCAAATAATTCGCTCAGATTACCAGCAACACCTGATGCCGGGACCAGTATAAAAAACAAACAAATGATAAATGTGCTGATTTTTGTTGAATACATGAAAATACCTGTGTTTTGATTATATATAATTGAAGGATATAGCCTTATTTAAGAGGGCATGATACTCGAAACGTAATAAAAGTGCATTTTTATCGGTTTGTTTGGAAACATTGCTATTGTCACATCCCGATCAGGTAGAAATGACAGGATGACTTAGTATCCATATACAATTGTCATTCATATCAAGAAGATATTACACTGGAAATAGAATGTATCATTCAAGGGGATAAGGACATATCAACTACAGACCCGGTGACATTATCTTCCAATGAGCATTGGTCGTTATCCATCAATCCAGAGGATAGCGCGGCGCTGATCATTGTGCCTGGCGGTGATTGGCGTTTGAAAAACAGTCTGCCGGATACAGATAGCATCCGCGCTTATCTGAATGAGCATCCCGATCAACAATCTCTCACATTTAATTCACAACTCATCACCCATTGGGACACCGGATTTTGTACCTTCCTGATTAGCGTGATCGAGTTAAGCAAAACCTCAGGCATTAAAACAGATCTATCAGGCCTGCCCGAAGGTGTACGCCGCCTGTTGGCCCTGGCCACTGCCGTACCTGAAGTCAAGGACACAGGGCGTAAACCTCAATCAGCAGGTAGTCTGGAAAAGATCGGACAGTTTGTTATCGACCTGCTGCGCGGCATGCCGGAAGCGTTGCACTTCCTCGGTGAAGCCACGCTCGCATTCATTCAATTCTTAAAAGGCAAGGCACAGTACCGGCGTTCCGACTTTTTCCTGATTATTCAGGATGTCGGTCCACGGGCCCTCCCCATCGTGACACTGATCAGTTTTCTGGTTGGTTTGATTCTGGCGTATATGGGCGCAGTGCAATTACAGCAATTTGGCGCACAAATATTTATCGCCGACCTGGTCGGCATTGGCATGGTACGCGAAATGGCAGCATTAATGACCGGGATTATTATGGCAGGTCGTTCCGGTGCCGCCTTCGCAGCACAACTGGGGACAATGCAGGTAAATGAAGAAATCGACGCGTTAAAAACGCTGGGTATTTCACCCATGGAACACCTGGTGTTACCACGCATGCTGGCATTAATCATGATGGTACCTTTGTTGACCTTGTATGGCAGCATCGTCGGCATGATCGCAGGGTTGATCATTGCGGTAACTGCTTTTGAAGTGACCGCTTTTGAGTATTACAATCAAACCCTGCGCGCCCTGGATATGCGCCACGTGCTGGTCGGCCTGAGCAAGGCGTCTGTTTATGGTGTTCTAATCGCCTACTCCGGTTGTTTGCGTGGCATGCAATGTGGTCGTAGTGCATCAGCAGTCGGTGAAGCCACGACATCAGCGGTCGTGACAAGCATTGTATTAATCGTGATCGCCGCATCGGTGTTGACAGTCATTTTTCAATCTTTAGGTATATGACAGGTAACTGATATGACCGCTTTGGCACAACAAGCTTCTGCAGACAAGGCCCATATAAAATTACGTGGTATCACCATGGCATATGATGATTTTATTATTCAACGTGATTTAAGCTTCGATATCAATCATGAAGATATCTTCATCATTATGGGTGGCAGCGGTTGTGGCAAAAGCACTTTATTAAAACTTCTGATTGGATTAAAAACGCCCGCAACAGGGGATATTGAATACGACGATATTAACTTCTGGCAATCAACACAGGAAGAACAGACCCGGATTAAGCAACGATTTGGTGTCCTGTTTCAAAGCGGTGCATTATGGAGCTCAATGACATTGGCAGAAAATGTGGCATTATCGATTGAGGAATACACCGACCTGACAGCAAAACAGATTAATGAAGTGGTCTCCTATAAACTGGCACTGGTCGGACTTGCTGGTTATGAAGACTTTTATCCATCTGAAATCAGTGGCGGCATGCAAAAACGTGCAGGACTGGCACGCGCGATGGCGCTGGACCCGGAGATTCTGTTCTTTGATGAACCCTCCGCGGGGCTTGACCCTATCAGCGCCAGAAGACTGGATGAATTGATTCTGGAATTACGCGATAGTTTAAAAACAACAGTCGTAGTCGTCACTCACGAGCTCGCCAGCATTTTTGAGATAGGGAACAATTCTGTTTTTCTGGACGTAGAAACAAAAACCATGATCGCCACTGGTAATCCTAATAAACTGCGTGCTGATTGCCCCGAGGCGAAAGTGCGCGAATTTTTAAACCGGGGAGTGAAATGAGCAAAAAAGCTAATCCCACAGCCATTGGTGCTTTCATTGTTGGTGCGATTGCCATCATTACGATCCTGATTTTATTATTAAGTAGTAACGTGTTCTTCAAAAAAGCAGCAAAAGTCATTATGTATTTTGATGGATCTGTGACGGGCTTAAATATTGGTGCGCCGGTCAAATTCCGTGGCGTAAAAATTGGCACCGTCACAAACATCAAGTTAATTCTGGATCAAGAATCGAAAACTACTGAAGTACCGGTGATCGCGGAAATCGACAAGAACAGTTATCTGGTTAAATTGGGGGATAAAACAGTTAGAGCCAGCGAGATATTAGTGGATACCAGTGATTTTGTTGAAGCTGGACTGCGTGCGCAATTAAAGCTTCAAAGCAT
>JAUWSG010000125.1 GCA_030610155.1 Gammaproteobacteria bacterium | reverse complement strand
ACGGTTCCATCTTTCAACGTCAGCGAAAAATGTAAAACCACATGACTACCGATCCCGATAGTGTGTTTAGATTGATCCAAAGTGACACTCCATATCCAGGTGCTAAATTCTAACTAAAACCGTCATTCCGGTGCATACCGGAATCCAGACGACCACTGCATTTTCTATAACCACGTTACTTTCCACTAAGCATGACTGTCGTACCCTACTTCGCCCCTGTCATCATCTCTGGATTCCAGCATACGCCGGAATGACGGGCCTGGTAGTGTTAAGTCTAAGAGTCTCCAGTCTAAAAAATCTCAATATTATTTATATCGGTACTATTTTCGTGTAGGTTGTTCTTATTATTTCTTTGAAAAAAATAAGCCGAAATGGCTAGCCTGAAAAGGAGGCGGTAATGATCGACAATATTGTTTGTTGGAAATGTGGCGCTGATCTTGCCGATTTGCCGCAGCCCTTTGGTCGGCGTGATGAATGCTCATCATGCAAGGCCGATCTTCATGTTTGTCGCTTGTGTGAGTTTTATGATCCGCGCAGTAATAACAGTTGTCGTGAGCCAGTTGCAGAAGATGTTCTTGACAAGGAACGTTCGAATTTTTGTGGCTATTATAAAGCCAGACCGGGCGCATATGCGGATCAGAAGGACAGAGCGGCAGAACAGGCGCGTGATGAACTGGAGTCCCTGTTTGGTGATGCGGGTGAAGGTGGTCCAGTAGATGCCCGTTCTGATGCGGACAAAGCAAGAGAGGCACTTGAGGACTTATTTAGCCCCGGGAAGGGTGTTGATAAAAACGAACAATAAAAAAAGCCGGGCGGGGTGCCCGGCTAATGGTCTTCAGGAGGGCAGAGAAGCTTTTTCCTGGCCGTGAGATTTGCCCCCTTCAATACACACTAAATAATACAGAATGTTGCTACGTCGCATGATGTGAGTGTTCCAGATCATGTACGTTATCACTATCAGGAATTGGATTGTGGCCAAGTGCTGCGTCAATCTCATAGGGATATGAGCCACATTGATTCCTGTTTGATGAGCCACAACTTCTGACACGAAACAAATTATAAAAAACATCAAAGCCAATGATGCCAGTTAATACAGGATACACGGCCACCAGGATTACATAAAACATCCATGATGCTACCGGTGCGCTTGCAGACATTAATAAATAGAGTGGTACTGAGATCATCAATGAGCCAACTACCACTCGAATAGTCCTGTCGTGCCATCCCATATTTTGTACTATACCCATATCATTCAACAAGGTTTTCATGGTTAAACCCTCCTAATCGGTTCATATAAAATTATAGACAATTACTTGGGTATTTTGTTTGCTATTACTTGAAAATCGTTATTGAAGTTTGTTATCGCTAGGGGGTGTTTATAAGCTGTCTGTATAGGTTTATAGGTGTGATAATCAGAAGCTATGGGCGCTTATTACAGAAAATGATATGAAGTCGATTTTGGCCAGATATTAGAAATTTAGTTATTCAATGGGCGTTATTAAAAAAACATATAAGTGTCCGCTATACTATCTATAGGGACAATAATCATTAATTACTCAATGAGCACGGTATTTATGAATCAATACATAGTTATTACTGCTGTAGGGCAGGACAGACCGGGTATCGTCAATGATTTATCAAAAACGATACTTGATAGCGGTGGAAATATTACAGATAGTCGCATGACTGTTTTAGGCGGTGAGTTTGCATTGCTGATGCTGGTCGGTAGTACTGGTATCGCCATTGAGGCGATGGAAAATGAGTTGCGTGCATTGCAGGATAATTACGGCCTGGAAATTTTATTTAAACGCACAGAATTAAAGCAAGAGTCGATGTCGCGTGTGCCTTATCATGTGACGGTTATTTCAATGGATCATCCCGGTATTGTTCATGAGGTTGCGGCATATTTTTCGAGTCGTAATATTAATATCGAGGAGATGGATACAAGCAGTTATTCTGCTGCGCATACAGGGACCCAGATGTTTTCCTTGCAAATGAGTATCAGTATTCCGGCTGATATTTCAATATCCGGTTTGCGTGAGGGATTTATTAATTTCTGTAATGAACTTAATCTTGATGCGAATATGACGGCTGTCTAGGGTTGCTGAGAGCGTAGATTTTCCGTTAGTTATTCTTTGCGCGAGGGAACAATCAGGACGGGTATTGTTGATTGACGTAGTACCCCTTCGCTAACGCTGCCCAGGATGGCCCGACTAAGACCGCTGTATCCGTGCGAGCCCATGACGAGCATATCAGCGTGCATTTTTTTTGCTTCATGCAGAATAGTTTCGACAACATCACCTTGTACCAGAAGGGCCTTGGCTTGAATATTCTGCTCAACCAGACGGTGTGCCAGCGCCTGTAATTGTGAATGTTCTTTGTGGAGGACATCAGCCAGTTCCTGACGTTCATTTTTGTTAAAGGATTTAAAGCCGATGTAATCCGGGTTAGGCGGTGCGACATAGAGCAGAATAAGCTCAATCTCAGTATTCTGGGCGATAACAGATGCGTGCCCAATTGATTCTTTGGCTATCTCAGAGAAATCTACGGCAACAAGAATTTTTTTCATAACAAGTCCTCTAGTCTAATTATAACTGACAGGGCGGTTGAAAGCTTGTCATCCTGGTTAGCAGGGGACGGTCTGCTTAATAGCATTTGTATCAGATCAAAAAAGGAGCAGGCAATAAAAAAGGCCAGATCATTTATTGATCTGGCCTTTTGTATTCACGTGCTTAGATTCACGTACTTAGTTCGCTAGAGATTAACTAAATACTTTTATTGCTCTTACGCAGCTTTATCTTCAGCAATGGAAGTGCTGTTTGGGCTTGTGATCGCGCCGAAGAAAGCGATACCGAAAAGAGTAATAAATAAAATTGGTATTAATGGATCCATGAATTATCCCCCTTAGGACATATGTTTTTTGAATGTATTGAATTGTTATAACCGAGCAAAAGACTAATATATTCAGTACCTGAGGTCAATGGTCAACTAATACCTTTTTTTAAAAAGGGATTAAAAATGAAACAGATTCAGCTGCTTATGACAGGAAATTTTTTTCTGCAAGTCCTGTTTATTGGATGATATTTTACACTCGCTGAGTATTGCGTCTCATTTCCCGTATTCAGTCAGTGGGTATTGCCGGGGGAAGGTAGAAAAAGAACGTGCCCGTACTGCTCACAAACAGGAGAAATACGGGCCGGTATTTAAAAAGAATTGATGTCAAATCAGCGGCTCATTTAACATTGTAAAAAAGCACAGCTAGAACATTTTTTTCAATCGAGCTTTGTCATCGTTGCCTGGCATGTGGTTCAGGTTGTGGATAATTTTGGCAAGATCCCGGGTGTCGGCAGAGGCCGCACTGTCATTCATGATTTTGTTTAATTTTGTTTTATCCGCTGCAGTGGCTTTGTGCTGCAAGTTAATGATTGCCTGGGCCATGACACGTTCCTGCTCAGTCGCATGTTCATTTTTAACAATGCCGGCTAAAATTTCTTTTTCATCACTACCGGGATAATGGTTTAGATTAACCATGATCTTCGCCATTTTTTGTACTGGTGTTCCGGCCGCCATGCTGGTCTGGCTAGCGAAAAAAGCAAAAGTAATGATAATAAGAAATTGGAAAATTCGTTGCTGCATAGTAGCCCCCTGTTTAGTGTTGATATAGCGATACTGGCTGCATATTTTCATATGTTTACCAGTGTAAACGCAAGATTATTTCTCTATAGCAGTTTTTCAATGGCTTGTCGGGCATGTGTCTCGGTCAATCCACCGCCCGCAATTGACATAATTCTTCCCTGTCGATCAATAAACACAGTATAGGGTAATGTGCCTGTGATGTTGCCATACGCCATCGATAGTTTTACGGCACCCATATTACCAATGATGACCGGGTAGTGCATTGGAGTGGACTGAATAAATTGCGTAACCGCTTTATGGTTATCGATGGCGATACCCACAAATTGCACACCGTCAGGACCATATTCTTGTTGTAAGCGGTTAAAAACAGGAATCTCTTTTCGGCATGGGGAACACCATGATGCCCAGAAATTGATGATCAGTACTTTACCGTCCCATTCGCCAACGGACCTTTGTTGGCCCTTAATATCGCTGAGTGTAAATCCGGGTCTTTTTATACCCAGGTATTTTTTTTGTTTGGCCGTTGTCGATAATTCACGTTCGGCAGCATGGAGTTCATCTGGCAAGGAATTGCCAATCAGCAAGGCCAGACTGACAGTGGCCAGGTAAAATATTATTTTCAATGATTTCATATCAAATAGAGGCAGTACTTGTGGTTTCATACAGTCTCTTGTATTTAAAATGTAATTGCAAATACAAAGCGTATACTGTTAATGGTTTGGCTGATAAAGAAGTAGTGAAAGTTTATGGAAGATTCCACGTTGTCTGAACAGACTTGTTTACGGGTGTTGCTGCTTTCGGCCTATGATGCGGTGAGTCATCGTTATTGGCGCGAAGGATTGGTTGATGCATTCGCTGAACATAAATGGGAGGTGCAAACCTTACCGCCGCGGTATTTTAACTGGCGTATTCGTGGAAACAGTCTGACCTGGGCCTTCAATCAGCAGGAAGTATTAACCCAGGCTTATGATCTTGTGATCGCAACGTCCATGACAGATCTTGCAACGTTGCGCGGTCTGGTTCCATCATTGGCTCAATGTCCAACAATACTGTATTTCCATGAAAATCAATTTGCTTATCCGCAGAATGATCAGGCACATGGCGGATTGGAAGCCAGAATGGTCACATTATATTCTGCACTCGCCGCGGACCATGTTCTATTCAATTCCGATTATAACCGCGTAACTTATATTACAGGTGTTGAAACCCTGTTGAAGAAACTGCCTGATGGCGTACCACCTGATGTTGTCTCTACTATTTTAAATAAAAGTGCCGTGCTGGCTGTCCCGCTCAGGAAAAGAAACGTCCAGATGCGGGCTGAAAAAAGTGGCAATAGTTGTTTCACAATACTCTGGAATCATCGTTGGGAATATGACAAGGCCCCTGATCGGTTCTTTGCGGCACTGGTCAAATTAAAAGAAGCTGGAATCAACTTCAAGGTCAATGTTGTTGGTCAGCAGTTCAGGCAACAGCCTGATGTATTTGAGCAGCATTATATCTTTTTAAAAGATCATATTAATGCGTGGGGAATGGTAGAGCAGGTGCGTTATGAGGCATTGTTACGGGAGTCGCATGTGGTGGTTTCAACGGCTTTGCACGATTTTCAGGGGCTGGCAGTACTGGAAGCGGTTGCGGCGGGTTGTGTGGCGGCAGTACCTGACAGGTTGGCCTATCAGGAATATATCGACACTGATCAGCGATACAAATCTTTTCTCAATGATCCCGCACAAGAATCACAGTGTTTGTCTGAAAGACTAATTTCGTTAGCGGGTGATTTTGCACAAGGCCATCTGGATCAGGCAAGTGATGTCTCCGGTCTGTTCTGGTCGCAGCAAAAAGGGAATTATCAATCTGCATTCAGAAAAGCAATGGACTTGTTTGCCACGGGGCACACTGGTGGCTGCGGTGGTGCAGGTCAATATATAACGCCTGCGGGAACGGAAGTCCGGTAACCGAGCATTGGTTAAATCGGCGCAGGCAGATAGGAATAACCATTGTTAATCAACAAGATATTAGTGACAATACTGCGCAGGCATGGCTGTTGGAGGTGCTGAGCGACGGGATGATGGCGTTGAATTTTTCCCGGGTGAGTCAATATGGTACCGGTAGAAGCTGCTTTTGATCATATTGCGATCAATTTTTGCCGTCGTAGCATGAAAACCAACCCTGTTGTGCTGACTGATGAGGAAATTAAGGCTATCCTTTGTAAGGTGACTAATAAGTAGGGAATATAGGGTTAAGCCTATAGTGACAGGCATTTTTGCCGTTGTAATAGGTATGACGATCGTGAGATTTTTGCGATATTGAATATGGTCCTGAAACAGGCTAATTAAAAAAACAATTTGTAACTAATGTTATATGAATAAGCTAGATCAAAATACAAGAAAGAACCGTCGACGTTCAGACCGGATCGAAGCGCCGGATTTATTTGTGTCGGTAAAGCAAAAACGTTGGCTCGTGTTCGAGGAATATCTTGATGTCGAAACCATGGATGTTAATCGTGGTGGTGTTGGTATTATTGCGAGCGATTTAAATCTGAAATTGCTGGAGAACGTCAGGTTACATTTTGATTATGATGCTGAAGAATATTTTATCAGCGGGGTAGTCGTATATCAGCATGAAAGAGACGGGCTTGAATTTTATGGCATTATGTTTACACAGCTTCCGCCTCAATTTGAAGATCTGTTGGGCAGATTGTTGGCGCAATATTCCTTTGATACAAATGAACCCGCTGGGGAAGAAATGGGTGAGTTTGAAAAAACACAACAAATTGATTTTGCAGATGTTATCAAGAGCAGGCAAATGCAGCGAGCCAAACAAATTGGGCTCGATGCGGTTGAAAAAGCAAGAAATGCAACGCGACAAGTCAAGGAAATCGCAGAATCAAATCGCAAGAAACTGGACGCAGTTGCGAGCGATTTAAGTGAGTCTGCAACCATACAGGATACTCAGCGCCGGGTTGAAGCACGGTATCACTCAGGTATGCTCGGTATTCGCGCCAGGAGCAGAGGTTTAGCAAGCTTCGTTGATTTCATTGACACAGAGGCGCTTGATATCAGCATGGGGGGCGTCAGTTTTTCAACCCGTTCTACTGATCCACGATTAGGTGAAAAGGTAAGGTTGGAATTGAAATACAAGAACATGGTCTTGCGCGCTTCTGGTTTGATTACCTACTTCGGCGTTAAAGATAATCGCAATCAATATGGTGTTCAATTTACGATGGTGCCAACGAAACTGAAAAGTTTGATTAAAATCGTAGAAGCGAATAGCCAGAAAAGCAAACAGGCAATTGCAAAATAGATTGTTTTAAACCAGGCATGCTGCAGATTAAATAATTTAGAGACAGCATTTCATTTGTTGTTCCCGCTAAAGTTTTTGTGCGCTCACCCCTTTTATTATCCGGTTATATCCTTTTCTGTAAATCTGGAAGGTCTTTGCTGCTGATTTTTCCTGCGGTCACATAATAAAGGAAAAATATATCGAGTTTTGTGATAAACCTCATAACAGTCATCATTTACAGTAGAACTAGAATAGGTAAAATAAGCGGTTGTTTACAAGAACAACTCAGGCTGCGTGCCTGTATTATCACAGGATGGATAAATGAGCGTTATTGAGATGGACGAATCGCTAAATGTATTAGACGAGCCTCTGGCCTTGTGTGGCGACGATCCCGTAACGGGTTTTTTTCGTGATGGAAATTGTAATACCTGTAAAGAAGATGTTGGTTCTCATACTGTTTGTATTGAGGTGAGCAGGGAGTTCCTGGAGTTTTCACGATTCAGGGGGAATGATTTATCAACGCCTGTACCGGAAGCGGGTTTTAAAGGTTTACGACCCGAAGACAGGTGGTGTCTTTGTGCTGCAAGATGGCTGGAAGCGCATGAACACGGTATGGCGCCGAAAGTATTTGTGACGCGTACACATAAAAAAGCATTGGAAATCGTGCCGATTAATTTGTTAAAAGAACATGCAATCGATTTGAATTAGTGTGTTGCAGTCATCAGGCATTATTTTGAGAAGAGAAAATATTTAACTATTTATATTTAACTGTTTAAAGGTAACGTATGACAAATTCGCAGCAGTACCAGTTAGTCGAAACGCGATTGCAGGAAAAAATGCAGAACGGTACGACGCGTTGTCATCTGTGTTTGTGGCGCTGCAAGATAGCGCACGGCCAACGGGGATTTTGCCAGGCGCATGTAAATCGCAATGGTACTTTATACAATTTGTCCTACGGAATTTTGTCATCCATTGATATTGGTGCAATTGAAGAAAAACCGGTAAAGCATTATCGGCCAGGCACCAGGGTGATGTCTGTTGGTAGTTACGGGTGCAGTTTTCGTTGTGGCGGTTGTCACAATCTTGAAATATCCTGGGGTGTCAGTGCGCTGGATGACCTGGCCAAAGGTCAATCCCGGGAAGCCTGGGTGTCACCACAGTCATTGGTGGATAGTGCTCTGCGAGCCGATGTTCAGGGTATTGCTTTTACTTACTCGGAACCGGCCGTCTGGCTGGAGTATGTGATTGATGTGAGCAAACTGGCACATGCTGCTGGTCTGTACACGGTGTATGTTTCCAACAGCTTTATCACCGACGAAGCGCTGGAACAGGCTGCACCCTATATCGACGTGCTATGTTCTGATATCAAAAGTATGCGGGACTCATTTTACAAGGAGATTTGCCAGCCGGCGAAAGTGGAACAAGTGCTGCACTCGATCAGGAAGGCGCATGAGCTGGGTATTCATGTGGAAACCCGGACGAATATAATCCCCGGCAAAAATGATGATCCACAAGAACATTACGAAATTGCCTGTTGGGTACGGGACAACCTCGGTGAGGAAAGCCCCTGGCATATTACCCGGTTTTTCCCTGCATATAAGCTGAGTCATGTCCCGCCAACGTCTGAGGAAGCGCTGTTCAGGGCCCGGGATGCGGCCAGACGTGCGGGATTGAAAAATATTTACGTGTATAATGATAAAGGCTGCGATTGTGCAGAGGAAAATCGT
>JAUWSG010000163.1 GCA_030610155.1 Gammaproteobacteria bacterium | reverse complement strand
TGTCCGCCGCTTTCCAGCCTGTCAGACCTCCTTCGATGTAGCGTACGTTCTCATAGCCGGACATTAAGCAATATATCAGAGCATAAATGGATTGGCTGGCATCCTGTGAATACAGCAGAATATCGGCCTCTTTATCTTTTGGTAGTTTGCCTTCCAGATTTTTTTCAGCGCCATTAAAAGGGATATTGATGGCCCCTTTAATATGGCTGTCGGAAAATTCTTCAGCAGAACGTACGTCTACGACAAGATAATATTTCGATACTTGCTCCGGTAAATCATTTGGATGCATCTGAAACGTTCTTTCAGGCATGTCGACGAGTAAATTAAACAGGTCTTTTTTCAATTCTGTATTATTAGTCGCGTTTGCACTTGCAGTTTGTGCCAATCCCAGGCTGATGCAGACGATGGTTGTCACAGCCAGGCCGGATAGTGTTTTTCTTATTTGTTGAGTAAGCATTTTATTCTCCTTGGTTATTGTTGTATGAAACATCCTTGATGGGGAGGTGACATCCCTGTCACGATGAGAACGTCCATGGGGTGAACTATAGAGAGGGTGCGGCCTATCCGGTATGAATAATTCCACGTGAGAAATGTGAAATATTCACACTTCTGAGAAGCTAATTAAAATAGTGGGTTGTGTTTGAGGGGGGGTAACTCATTTTCATGGGTATGAGTTAAGTTTTTGATCGGGTGTTAAATAAAATAGGGCGGTATTGCTGCCACCCTATTTATTTGTCAGTTTTAATCTAGCAAACCTTCCACCAGCGACCAGAATAAAAATACCAGCACCGAGGGCTATTGTGAGCGCAAAAAACTGTCATAGCTTCAAACTTCTCTATTGTTCCTACTGGTATTTCCTTTGGTTTTCCGCAGTCGTCCTCAAATGTTTCTACTTTTCTTCCTTCGCCTCCTTTTACATTGAGAACCTCGCCATTTTCACCAATCTCAATTGTCATTACTACTTTTGGGTCGCAAGCCATCGCTTTCTCCTCTTTTGTGTTGGTACAACTTCAGTAAACTCTGGTTATTTAAAGTTCATCGAAAATTCTGTCAATATCAAACGCTCAGGATAAATTGTTGGTTTTGAAGGGTCAGTATCCTGAAATTGAAACTCTTCGTCGAAAAGATTTTTTACGCTAAATGATAATAAAGCATCTCCATTCAGCATAGAGAAATAAAAGTTAATGTCTGCAACCCAGAAATTATCTTCATCATTTGTTGGGGTGAATGTTGGTATATTTACAAAAATACCATTTTGTTCGACATATGTGGTTGTTAATTCAAATGTTAAATTATTTCTATGGTAGTTGAATTTGATTGGTAATCTTTGTGTTTCTAATGATATAAAAAGTTCGCTACCAAAAAAATTCGGTGGCCTTTCGAATTTTTCATACATATAATTTATGTTAATCGCGCTGTGTGATGTAAGGATATAGTTGAAATATAAACGACCAAATTTTTCATCAATATTTGCATGATTTAGTGTTGGGATAGGGGGTGCCGGTGGTGGAGGTATGTCCTGGAACGGCGTATTGATGTCGCGTTTCGATACTTCAATACCATAATACATTTTTTTTGAGAGTTTTTGGTCAAACGAAATAGCGTAACGTTTCATTTCAGTGCCTTCAGCATCATCATAAAACTGGTTAAACCCTGCGATATTAGTTGGTTCAAGTGTTTTATCAGACACCAGGTTTCTTTTTAAAGATTGAAAGGCAGCAATTTTAAATATGGATCTTTCATTTAAATTCCATGTAATGCCTATTTTTGGGTTGAATTTATCGTTCTTTTCTATCCCTTCAAATTTATCGTAACTACCCCCTAAGTAAAAAAATACATCATTAAAATATTTTAATGTTGCGTAGGCATATAAGTTATCGTGGTCTGTTCTAGTATTGATGCTGCTTGTTGAAGTGGTAAATGGAGGAAAAGGTAGTGTGGTAGTAAGTTGATCATGGATTGTAGATTTAAGTAAATTAATTCCAGTTATTAAGTTGAATTTAGGTTTGTTGTAGATGTGTTGAATCTCGTTCAAGTCTCCATTTCTCTTTGTGTTTATTTCAATAGCAGGTCCGTCAGATAAACTACTTTCCTCATCGATTTTTAAAAACGAGCCCAGTAATATACTATTTTGTGAAATTTTATATCTAACTCCAATTCTTTTTTCATCTGTATCGATTGTTTCATTTAGGCTGGATGAGAAATTGTCAGGGTCAAAACTTAAGTTAAGGTCTCCTTGTTCTATATCAGTCTTTCTATATTCTGCCTGGATACTTATTGCAGGAGTTATATCGCTTTGTAAAAATAAACTGCCAATACGTATATCCTGATCATTGTTAACCCTGAATCCTTCCGTCTCAAATTTGTAACCACTGGCTGTCACAACCGTGTTGCCATATAAGTTGGAAGCAATCAATTCACCGCCTTTGGTTTCATTGCCACCACCGATAAACGAAGCATTGGCTCGTAAGCCGTTACTGACGAATAATGGATTGTATTCGTTTAATGATGCGGAAGACGGGCCGGTGCCTTCAAAAATTCCAAGTTTGGTTTCCAACAGTTGTGGCTGGATCGGGGTGGCATTAACGGGTTGTAATAACTGTGCCTGTAGTAGTTCGCTGACGCGCGCGATTTCATGGCGTGGCAGGGAAGCATAAGAATCCGACAGGAACCGGTGTGCCGAGTGATTGCTTGGGTCAGTATTGAGTGCGCGCCAGCCTTCGACTAATGCAAGTTGATTAAAACCCAGGTCCTTAAAGATGCGTGCCTGGTTTACGTCTATGGCAGCCTTATCCTCATCGAGTAATAACCTGGAACGAAATACGGCGCGGTTGTCATTGAGCTTTCGTGCTTTCTGCAAGCCGGCAAGTGCGCCGACCGGGTCGTTTTCCACCTGCTTGCGAATGGCATCATAAAACCACGGTGTCGGGTCTTTGGGGTCCAGTTGTTTTGCTATCGTAAACTGTTCAGCAGCAAGATCATTGCGTTTCTCTTCGTAATAAGCTTTACCCACATAACTGCGTAATAATGAATTCCTCGGGTCCAGGCTGGTTGCGGTTTCGATTTCAACGCGGCCTTGTTCCAGGTCACCCTCACGTATTATCGCCAAACCCAGGCCAAGGTGAGGTAGTGGTGCAGCCGGGTTTAATGTGATGGCTTTCTCGAATGTCTGTTTCGCATTTTTTGTTTTAATGCGGGTGAGGTAGGCAAAGCCCAGAATGGTTTGTGAATGCGCCAGTTCGGGATCTAGATGCGTGGCTTTATTCGCCGCGTCGAGGGCCTTGTTGAGTTCACCTCGAGATAAGTGAAGCTCTGCCAGTCTTGCCCAGGCGATGCTATTTACAGGTTCAACTTTTGTTGCATCCTTCGCGGCGTCCAGTGCAGCTGGCAAATTGAAATGTGCCTGATAGGCGTAAGACAGTGCAATGTGGGCAGCGGCGGAGTGATTGAGTTTTATGGCCGGTTGGGCATATTGTAATGCGGCCTCTTTTTGATTTTTTACCAGGGCAATAATGGACTTTAAGGCGATGGCATTGCTGTCGCCCTGGTCCAGTGAGATCGCTTTTTCGATATTTTTTTCTGCTTCTTCGACACGGCCGGCACCAAGCAATTGGGCGGCGTAATAGGTTATTAACTGTGGATCATGGTCGTCTTTTAATGTCGGCGGGAATACGCTTTCAGGTGCATTGTCTGGTCTTGTCAGTATGGGCGGGTAGAACAAGGCCCATTGCACTGCATCGACTGGATTGACCTTGACGGATTTTGAAGGTGCTTGTTTTGCACGGGTCAAACCACTGTCACCGGTTTTTAAATCCAGTTTGCCCTGTTCATTACTGAGCGCGACATGACCTTCGAATACCGAGATCTCAGTCTGGTTTTCTTTTACCAGGATAAGAAATTCAGTGCCTTCAACGGCGGCATTCACATAGGGTGTTTTGATTTTTAATGATTGCGGAACACGGCTGATGAAATGTGCGGCGCCTTTTAATAATTCAACCCAGGAGAATGTGTCCTCTTTTTTTACACTAAAGCTCAGGGTGCTGTGCTGGTCCAGAGTGATATTGGTTTGTTCGACCTGCAAACGGATAATCGCGCGACTATTTTTACGTACGCGCACCATGTCGCCCGCACAAAACGCATCACCCCGTTTGACCGGTGACCATTGATCTTCTCTTTTTTCTTCGACGGTCCCTTGCACGGAAACCGCAATCGCAATGCTGTCTTCACAATGTGAAGCATTTGCGATTGTTGGTGTGTGTAAAACCAGGGCCGTAACGAATAAAACAGCGCAGCGGCGTATGTAGCTAGTCATCCTTACTACTCCCTTCCTTATTATAATTATTATATTGTCGTTCTTTTTTTGTTGCCCTGTGTCAGGGTATTCTGCGGGCCGGTAGAACATTTTATGTAAAGTAAAAGTGTTCTGTCCGGATCACTCGTATTTACGGTTCTAAGTACGGCTGTTTGAATTCGCACACAGTATACATGCAATTTGAATATACATTAAAAATAATTGGCGCAATTATCGTTTTTAAAAATGACAGGAAACTTACAAATCACGAACAGGATTTATTTTTTATCGACGATGATGACGTTGTTCCAGGGGGAGGTGGGCGGATGGTCGATATGTTTTTTACATAACCCAATGTAATACTGCGAAGGGCCGTCGTTATTGTATTTTTGAGTTATTTGACTAAATTTTTCGTTTGCTTCAGCCCAGGCTTGATTTTGAAACAGCTCGTAGGCCTGAGCGAAATCATTGCAAAGCGATTTTTGTTTTGCACTGGCATTGCGACGCGTATTGAGTAATTCATAAATCACGATGGGTTTACTTTTGCCGACTAACAGGAAGACACCGAGTTTCCTTGTCAGGAATTCATCCAGCTCATCGATCACATCTTCTGAAGCCAGCAGGTGTGTGCCCAGTTGTTTATTTAATCCCTGTATACGTGAAGCCGTATTGACCGTGTCACCGACCGCGCGATATTCATAGTGATTGACTGCACCAATATTGCCCAGCAGGATTTCACCGCAATGTAATCCGATGCGGGTGGGTAAGCCGGCATGCTCAGATGAGGGGTCGAATTGTTGCAAGCTAATGGTCATGTCCACGGCGGCAGAGCAAGCTCGCCTGCGATGTTCACGGTCTGATTGTGGTGATGTCCAGATGGCCATCATTGCATCGCCGACAATGTCTGAGACAAAACCTTTATGTTGCTTTACGGGTAAGAACAGTATTTCGTAATAGCGGTTCATCAATTTGCCCAGGGCATTGGGCGTCATATTTTCTGATAATTCAGTATATTTTTCGGCGTCGGTGGCCATGCAAGTGCCGATATTAAGTTGTTGGCTGGATTTGCCCAGCGATAAATTATGGGCAAGATCATCGACAATATTGTCCGGCAGAAAATATCCAAATGCCTGGCGTATTTTTTTGCGTTCCTTGTTGGTGTCGATGTAGCGCCATAACACCGCGGCGAACAGGGCGACGGGCATTTGTAATAATAATGGAATTACGGTCGGCAACCATAAGGCGGATGAATTGAATACATAAAAACTGAACGCAAGATATCCGCCAGCAAAAAGCACGAAGCTGACAATAGAAAGCGCGGTTGATAATAAGCGCCCGGCCAGTCCTATCAGTAATCCCCAGCCAATAAGCAGCAAGATAAAGACAGGGGTGTCCAGTGGTCGTACGGCCATATCCTCAAGCATATTGGCAAAGGCCGTTGCGCCAATTTCGATACCACTGATATCCACGCCATTTTCCTGTGAAAAGGGGGTGTAGAACGTATCAACACGCTCAAGCTGGATGGGTTCTGACAAGCCGACAAACACGGCTTTGCCATTAAAATCGAATGCGGCTTCATCTGTGCCGGGCTGTTCTGGCAGGTTGACGACAGTGGAAAAGGCGATGGTGTTGAGGCTGCGAGCCGGCCCGTAATAGTTAAGATAACGACTGTCCCGGCCCTGGTAGAGCTTGATCAGCGCCCGGAGTAATGTTGCGGTACGTGTATCGGTATCAGCTGTGGTGTTCAGGTGTTGTAACATGCCGCGGGCAATAGCCGGGTTGTTTTTAAATAAGGTGCGCAGCTTGACCAGGATTTCCTCGACGTTGTGGGAATTAAAAATCACCTGTTTGTCTTCTGGCAAGATGTCAGAGGCAGCGCTGTCGACATCGATTAACAGTTCACGAAATTCATCATAAGCCTCAAATGCATAAATCTGGAACATCACGGCCGGCAGCGTGGGGACATCCCCGGCACTGGGTTTAAATAGCCAGATCTGGCTGACTTTTGCGGGCACTTTGGGAAGCGCAAACGGCGCCAGGGCCAGGGCCGCATCCGCCAGGATAGGCAGCGGCGGGACCAGTATTTCAATGAAGCTTTGATCGTCGCTGAGCAGGGTTTGTCCGGCCATTGGCACGAGTTGTTTGTCCAGGTATTCAAAAAGCACAACATTATTAGCCGCCTGGATCGAATGGGCCAGTTGCCGGTTTTCTTCAGCGGAGTGTTGTTCCTTGAATAACACGTCAAAACCGATGACG
>JAUWSG010000137.1 GCA_030610155.1 Gammaproteobacteria bacterium | reverse complement strand
ATTTAATTTCCCAAGTATGAGCGATCTTTTTCTGTAATCAAGCCGGGTGATTTCCTGCCAGCGATCTGTTGTTGCCATCGTTTCTAATGCCGGGTCTTTCTCATAGCCCATAACAAACCCGCTGTATGACTGTTTATCAAAATCGACGGGGGCACGTAATGTATGCGGTTTCGCATAAAACCACAGAGAATAATGCACATGCCCCAGAACTTGTATCTTCGCCTCTTGCGGCACAAATTTTTCGATTTCCCGCATGGCGATATCACCATTTCTGTTTTCACTGACGCGCTCCAGCTTATAGGGCAATGCAGCACTAAAATATATGAGCTTTGCAATCACCATTGTCATAATAAAAACCGGAAGAATGGTGCGAATCGAACCCTGAAATGCCTGACGTGTTAATTTCAGGGCCAGGACCATCAAAGGGACAGCAAGTAGCAGAGTGACATACCAGGGCAGCAGCAATGGCGGTGCGGATTTTAATAATGGAATGGCCGCCGTCAGCAGAAATACGCAGGCAATTAACGTAAGGAAAACTGCACAAACCTTTACCGTCCTGCCCACAATCTTTGCGAACTGTTCCCCACCCGTTTTTTGATAATACATTTCAAACAATAATGCCGTAATGACCAGAATCGTCGGAAACATTGGCAGGTAATACCTGACAGCCGCATCACCTCTGAACCAGTAAAGTGGGAAATTAACCAGTACTGTTAGCGCAGCAAATACAAACAACTTCCCATAATGCGTCCTGATTGATTTTCTCGTTTCCCGCTTAAACAGTGTTAACAACAACAGACTAAAAGGTAATAAGGCCGCGAATAATTCCAGTGGATACGCCAATATGTGTTTAACGTAATCAAGCACTGACGACGTTAATCCCCGGTTTATCACCTGTGCCTGTAAACTTTCCAGCAAAGCATCAGCACCGACACGTTCGACCATTATCGATAACCAGCCACCCACGATCAGGCTCATGACAATAAAACTGACAATATGCCCTATCGAGAACAGTTCTTTGAATCTTTTATCAAAAACCAGAAATGCGGTGACACTAAAATAGAAAAAGACCAGTGAGGGTTCCCGTTTCGTCAGAAAAGATAATGCCACAACAATAAGCGGAAACAGCCATAACCTGAAGCCGGTATACCCCCGGTCATACAACCAGTACCAGCTCCAGATAGACAAGGTCACCATGAAGGTAAATACAATTTCGATTTCGCTGATACTTGCCTTTGCCATTAACTCCGGGGCCAGCAAAATGGAAAAGCCGAGAAAGGCCCGTGCCGGCAGCGATAAATAACGTCGCATACCCACTACCATCAGTATTGCGATCAACAGCAGAAACACGGCAGACGGCAAACGCGACGTGAACTCCGTCACCTCGCCTGTCGGCCAGCTAAAAGCAACAATCAACCAGTTATACAGGGGCGGCTTTGCGGTATAGATCTCATTTAGCAGCATGGGTACAAAATATTCCCCAGTCTCCATCATTGAGCGGGCTATCAATGCGCGTCGGGGTTCTTCATGCAGAAGCGGCATAAGACCGGAAAACGGAATGTACAAAATTACAACAAAGGCTGACATTGCCAAACAGATTAGCAATGTGACTTTTAATGAATCCTGCTCTTGCTTGAGGGTGTCCAATGATCCGGTTTCAGACTATCGATTATAATCCGGTAATGCTAGCGCGTTTCGTGCCAGCGGACAAATCAAACACATTGAACATAAGTGAGAAAACAGATAACAGCTAAGCTACAACAGAGCTGTTGTAGCAATAGAATTACGATGCGGCAAGCAGACGATCAGATTGTTGAACAGTGCTGAGGATACGGCTATTGAATTTCTCGTTAAATGGATTTACAACACGCTCACTATAGCGGTTTACTTTTTTAACGTAGCGAAAGGCCTGATGATTTTTATAACGACGTGACGCTCGCAGCCCAATGTTATAGGCCATCAGTGCATGGGCATCTGTTTTGGTTCTGGTACGCAGATGAAGAAAATGCCTGGAAGCAAGCCGGATATTAAATGCATCGTCTACGATTAACTCTGCGATAAGTTCTTCATCAGAACTGAATACGCCAAATTCAGAATACTTTCTCAGCACATCATTTGCGGCCGTGACCTTGACTTGCATCACACCATAAGAACGTTTACCAACGGGTGCCGTCATATGACCAATGCGGCCCAGCAAGCCGGCAATGGTTTCCTGAAGCAACATACCCTGAACTAATCTGGCATGCTCCAAACCACCATCTTTATAACCGATATCAAAAGCTGTTTTTAACAAGTGAACCTGTTCGCTTGTCAGCCAGACTTTCGCCAACGAATTCCAAAACTTATCTTGCTTGCCTTCCTGAAGCGAATCCTTACCTGCGCGGTTAACTTCGCCTGGATAATTGGTCAACAGTACTGTCGCGTTAGCCGCTTCGTCGGCGACTGAACCAGACTTATCAGGATGTGGAGTACCTGTGCTCTCGGCAGTATCCGGGAATGAGTCACCCTGCAATGAGACGGTTGCGAATGCAAGTGATGACAGGGATATCAGCGCGAGATACACCAGGGAAACAGAAGTCCCGCTTCCTCGATTAACACTTGTTGTTCTGATCTGGTAATTCCTTAACATAACATCTCCAACTGCTTAAGATAAACATTCCAATGTTTTTTCCAGCAGGATTACAGAATAAAAGAACCCACTTCCCGACGTTCAGCTGTTCGGAATCCAATCACTTCCATGATTGTTTATGAGTCTGGATGAGATAACGTTCTGTGTGTTATCAACCATCCGGGTTTAATTACATATCACTTTCATCATTACTCACAAGGTGAAAAAATAGCGAATCAATCACCCTGAGCACTACTTCCCCTGATGGTGTGCATCAGTTTGTAGAGCGCTATTTTATTAATTTTTAACATAATAATCCACACTTAATTCCTCTGTCTCCCGCTTTACCCCCTTGCTGAACCCAAAACGACCCGGGACTGACAACATAAAATCAAAATTTCTTGTTTTATTACAGTAAGTTAGATTGATAAATCAAAAACTGGCGATGCGGCATAAAATCTTTAGTTGCCAGACTTAAAAACGATATCATTCCCCTGCAGCCGTTGACGGCTGCAACTAATATTATAAGACAGCTTCTCTTTATTGTTTTTTCCATATATAAAACATCGTGGTATCGCCAGTACGTGCTGCGCATCAAATCGCTGAAACACCTTTATCTTCCGCAAAGATCTCCCCGGGTATGCTGATTGTGATTGCATTGACTGGCAGTCGATATAACCCGTATTTTAATGTACCCTTTCACGTCACAATCAGACAGAGCGGGAACACAGGCTCATTCACAGATGCTGTCGATGAATCATGTCACTTCCCATCACTAAGGAACCTCTGATCCATTCGTGGATGACGTCTATGCGCCTGAAATCAACAACTGCTGCGTGGCCTACCGGGATGTAGGTAAGGGGCGTGAGCAGGAGCGGAAGCTTTCCCTGCGGTTTGCGCCTTGCACTTATCGATTTCAGACACCTGGCCGTTCACCCGGAATTGATCAGAGGTTCCTGAAGATTTATTGAAGGAATTTGTATTATGAGCAAGCCGGATATTGGCGCCGTTAAAGATTATCTACTGAAACTCCAGGATACGATCTGCTCCGAATTGGCAGCGGAAGATGGCGCGACTGATTTTTTTGAGGACAACTGGGATCGGGAACAAGGCGGTGGTGGCGGCCGTACCCGTGTGTTAACCGACGGGGCCGTTTTTGAGCAGGCCGGCGTCAATTTTTCACACGTCTCTGGCGCACAATTACCCGCTTCAGCGACAGCACACCGTCCCGAACTGGCCGGGCGGGATTTTCAGGCAATGGGCGTGTCACTCGTCATCCATCCAAAAAATCCGTATATCCCCACCTCACATGCGAATGTAAGATTTTTTCTTGCGGAGAAAGAAGGTGAAGACCCGATCTGGTGGTTTGGTGGTGGATTTGACCTGACGCCATATTATGGTTTTGAAGATGACGCCATACACTGGCACCAGACAGCCAAAGCGGCCTGCGTCCCCTTTGGCGACGATGTCTATCCACGTTACAAAAAATGGTGTGATGAATACTTTTTCCTGAAGCATCGAGGTGAACCCCGCGGTGTTGGTGGTTTATTTTTTGATGACCTTAACGAGGGTGGGTTCGACAAGTGTTTTGATTTTTTCAAAAGTGTGGGCGATCATTTTGTTCCGGCTTATCGACCAATTGTTGCACGCCGTAAAAACGAAGAATACGGTGAACGCGAACGTGATTTTCAACTCTATCGTCGAGGACGCTATGTTGAATTTAACCTTGTCTATGACAGGGGCACATTATTCGGTTTACAGACCGGTGGCCGAACGGAGTCCATTCTTATGTCACTTCCCCCACTGGTGAAATGGCGCTATAACTGGGCACCCGAAGCAGGTTCACCTGAAGCGAAACTCTATGATGTCTTTCTAAAACCGCGTGACTGGGCAGAATAATAAATTACGCATTATCGGTGGCCAATGGCGTGGCAGGAAACTCAACTTTCCTGACGAACCAGGCCTGAGACCCACGCCGGACCGGGTCAGGGAAACATTATTTAACTGGTTACAGGCGACTATTGTCGGCTCACGCTGTCTGGATTTATTTGCCGGCAGTGGCGCACTGGGGTTTGAAGCGTTGTCACGCGGGGCCAAACACGTGACCATGATAGATAAAAGCCACCAGGCTATAACATCACTCAAAAATAATCTTGAGTTGCTGGGCGTAAACAATGCCAGTCTTGTAAATACAGACGCCAGTCATTTATTGACACAAGAAAACAAATTGGGGCAAACATTTGATGTCGTTTTTCTGGACCCGCCGTTTCATCAGGATTTAATCGTAGCTTGCTGCGAAGGTCTGGAAAAAAACAGCTTCCTGGATCCTGTTGCTTATATTTATCTGGAAGCCGAATACACAATAGACGAAGACATGCTGCCCGCGACATTTTCTATCATTCGCAGCAAGAAAGCCGGAAAAGTAAACTTTCATTTAATTAAAAGAGAAATACAAGCATGAGCACACACGCATGAGCACTACAGTCATTTATCCCGGCACCTTTGACCCGGTTACCAACGGGCATATTGACCTGGTTCAGCGCGCCGCCAGTTTATTCGATCATGTCATCGTGGCGATTGCAGCCAACACCAACAAGTCCCCTTTCTTTGCGCTGGATGAACGCATCAAGCTGGCCAGCGACGCCCTGTCGGACATTAAAAATGTTGAAGTTTGCGGATTCGATACCTTGCTGGTTAACTTTGCTCATAGCCGACACGCTAATGTGATTCTCAGAGGCCTGCGGGCAGTATCGGATTTCGAATATGAGTTTCAACTCGCCAACATGAACCGCAAGCTGGCCCCGGAAATTGAAACTATGTTTTTAACACCCGCAGAACAATTCTCTTATATTTCATCAAGTTTAGTGCGTGAAATAGCGGCGCTGGGGGGTGATGTGTCCGCGTTTGTCCCCGAAAATGTTGGGGCTGCGCTACAGAAGAGAATACGTTAGAATGCTTGTTGTTTAGCTTATTATTATTTTTAGAACGAAGTAGTGTTTATAGAAGAATTTCTGAAACACCAGCACTTCCAGCACGATAGATCCAGGTGTATTAAATATGTCTTTACTGATTACTGATGAATGTATTAATTGTGATGTCTGTGAACCGGAATGTCCCAATGGCGCAATTTCCCAGGGCGATGAAATTTATGTCATCGACCCTAACCTTTGCACCGAATGTGTTGGGCACTATGAAACATCACAATGTGTAGAAGTCTGCCCGGTCGATTGTATTCCGCATGATCCTGAACATGTGGAGACCAAGGAAGGATTGTTGGAAAAATACAACCGCATAATGAGCGAGACGGCTTAAAGGCAGGGATAAAGAAAAGATCTTTTAGCTATCTAGATGCTCCACGTACTTTTGATATACACCCTTCAAATAATTTAAATATCTGACAAAAAATCTGATGAAGCTCAAGTACATATTTCCCGGATCTGGTCTGCTTTTATTACTGTTACTGTTTGTTCATTCTTCTTTCGCTGCAACACCTCCGTCTGTTGGTATAGCAACGGCACATCCACTGGCGACAGAAACCGGTCTTAAAATATTAAACGCGGGTGGTAACGCCTTTGATGCCGCAGTCGCCATAACGGCGTCGCTTGCGGTTGTTGAACCCATGAGTTCAGGTCTGGGTGGCGGTGGTTTCTGGTTATTACACCGGGCCAAAGATAAATACGAAACCATGCTCGATGGCCGTGAAAAAGCGCCGTTGGCCGCACATCGTGATATGTACCTGGACCAGGATGGCAACATCATTGATGGGCTGTCCATTAGCGGGCCACTTGCGGCAGGTATTCCCGGTATCCCCGCGGCGATTGTTCATTTATCAAAAAAGTATGGCCGCCTGCCACTCGCGCAGGTACTTGCACCGGCAATCCAGCAGGCAAAATCCGGTTTTGCAGTTGATGAACGTTATCGGCGTATGGCCGGCTTTCGTCTCAAGGCATTAAAACAATCGCCTGATGCAGAAAAAATATTTTTATATAAAGGTGATGTACCCCCTGTTGGGCATATCATTAAACAACCCGAATTAGCGGCAACACTCAACGCACTCGCTACGCAGGGGCACCAAGGATTTTATAGCGGCGCGGTTGCAAAAAAACTGGTCGAAGGCAGCAAAACAGCCGGCGGCATCTGGACGCTAAAAGACCTTGAAGAATATAACCTGGTCGAACGTGAGCCTGTCAAAGGCAACTATAATGGTATGGAAATCACTTCTGCCCCACCCCCGTCTTCAGGTGGCGTTGCCATGCTGGGTATATTAAATATTCTCGAAAAATTTGATCTCAATAAACAATCTACCGTCACTCAAAAACATCTGATCATCGAAGCGATGCGTCGCGCGTATCGCGACCGGGCACAATTCCTTGGTGATCCTGATTTTTTCGATGTACCAGTCAAACAACTGATTGATAAAAGTTATGCGTCTGAGTTAGCGGCTTCTATAAAACTGGATAAAGCCACACCCAGCCACACCTTGCCCGGCGTGGTCAACGATGAAGAAGGAAAAGACACCACTCATTTTTCCATCATTGACAGCGAAGGTAACCGCGTTGCTGCCACGCTGACAATCAACTACCCGTTCGGCTCATGCTTTGTGCCAGCAGGAACCGGGGTCCTGCTGAATGATGAAATGGATGATTTTTCTTCAAAACCGGGTACCCCCAATGCCTATGGCCTGGTTGGCGGTAAAGCCAATGCCATTGCGCCGGGTAAACGACCCTTGTCCAGTATGTCACCGACCTTTCTGGAAAATGACCGGGGTATTGCCGTGTTGGGCACACCCGGCGGCAGCCGTATCATTACCATGGTCCTACTGGCGAGCCTGAATTATTTCAATGGTGGAAACCCGACAGAAATGGTCGGATTAAAACGTTTCCATCATCAATATTTACCCGATGAAGTTCAATATGAAGAAGGGGCGTTTACAGAAGCAGAAATCAAGGCAATGTCAGCGATGGGGCACCACTTGAAACGCATGAATCGCAAATACGGCAATATGCAGGCCGTGGTATTGGAAACCGGGAAAAATACCATAGAAGCCGCCAGCGACCCCCGTGCTGCAGGCAAATCCTACCCATAAGCCACTGTAATCCTTGACTATTCTGTGTGGCCATTACAGGATTTTACACTTGCACAGGCAGTATTGATCCGTTAGACTGCCAACACGGATTCACACTTGGCGTGGGTCAAGAAAGTTTGAAAAAAGAAAGAAATAGCACACACTAATTCAAGGGGAGAATAAAATGGGCACCATCTGGATGTTAGTACCGATTACCTTATTTCTGTTCATTGTGGTTGTGACCACTATATTAGGTGGCGCAGCGATCGACAGCGTACCAACAAGAGACAAATAATACCTTTGCATTTAATCTGAAAATTAAATGCTCTGTATTCGTCACTAAAATTGCAACAAAAAGCCCGGTTGAACCGGGCTTTTTGTTGTTAACATCGAACACACTTTTCTACTAGAACACCTAATTCGCACATGTCAGATAATTCAGATCGTCGTTTACTCAAATTCATGGCCACCTCCGCTGTTTGCTTCTTCATTGGCACAGTACACGGTGTAT
>JAUWSG010000129.1 GCA_030610155.1 Gammaproteobacteria bacterium | reverse complement strand
TCATGCTGAGTGAAAATCCATTATTATTTATATCACTTATATACGTATTGTTATCGGACATGATTCACACAATCACAAGAAATAAAGAATTTTCATTAACTATACTCCATAACATTATGTTTATAATGTACTTTTATCTCTCTTGCATCAGTTCCTTTTCGTCATTTGGAGTGCGTATTAACGCATATATTACAGGTCAAGCTAACTTTATATTGAACCACCAGGACGGTTTATGGCTCATAGATGTTGCCCACGACATTATCAGAGCTTGCTAACGACTATTCTGTCGCATCACGTTGTTCACGGCTCAACAATCGGCTGGAGAATGACCCGTATAACACGGGTAATATAAACAGCGTCAACAGCGTGGATGAAATCAGCCCGCCGACCACCACGGTCGCCAGTGGTTTCTGAACCTCTGAACCGACACCGGTTGCCAGCAGCATCGGTATAAGACCCAATGCGGCGATCGATGCCGTCATAAGCACCGGCCGCAAGCGTGACAGCGCACCATGAAATACAGCCTCGTGTATTGTATTTTCGCCTGCTACCCGCTGATTGATCGCATTGACCATCACCACACCATTTAATACAGCAACACCAAATAACGCGATAAAACCGATCGAACCCGGCACTGACAGGTACTGACCGGAAAAAAACAGGGCCGCTATTCCACCAATTAAAGCCAGCGGCACGTTAAGCATAATCAACAATGCTTGCCCGACAGAATCAAAAGCAAAATAAAGCAACAGGAAGATCAGCGCCAGAGACAAGGGTACAACAATCATCAATCGTGCCTGCGCGCGTTGCTGGTTTTCAAATTGCCCACCAAAGACCACACTATAACCGGGCGGCAAATCAACGGTTGACCTGATTAACTGGTCAATTTCCGCAACCAGTCCACCCATGTCACGCCCTTCAACATTGGATTGAATAACAACACGGCGTTGCACATCATCCCTGCGAATTTGCGGTGGTCCTGATGCAATTGCCACGCGCGCGACGTCACCTAATTTGACCCATGCCCCACCAGGCGTCTGCAGTATCAGGTTCTCAATCGCACTCACGCTGTTGCGATATTCTTTTTCCAGACGCACATAAATATCATAACGTTCATTACCATTAATGACCTGGCCTGCACCCTGCCCGCCAATGGCATCAGACACCAGTGTCATGACCTGATCAACCGGTATGCCGAAGCGCGCCAGACGGTCACGATCAGGCTCTACAACCAATTGCGCCTCGCCGGCAATCTGTTCAATTGACACACCGCGTGTTCCGTTGATGCTTTTTACCAATGATTCAATTTCCCTGCCTTTTGTCGACAACACATCCAGATCGGGGCCAAACAGCTTGATTGCCAACTGGGCTTTAACACCCGAAAGCAATTCATCAACACGTGTGGCGATGGGTTGGGAAAAGGTAAACAACAAACCCGGGTGTACAGACATTTTTTCTTCCATCAGGTTTTGCAGTGCATAGCGGTCCTTTGCTGACACCCATTCATCAACCGATTTTAGACCGACAAATATTTCAACATTGGATATCGGTTCCGGGTCGCCACCCACTTCTGACCGTCCGATACGACTGGATGCATACAACACTTCCGGAAACTCCAGCAACCTGGCTTCCAGTATTTTTGCGACGGATAATGCCGTTGTCAGACTTGAGGATGGTGCCAGCGTGACCCGTACATTGATTGTGCCCTCTTCCAGCTCGGGTACAAACTCGGTCCCTAACCAGGGCACCAGCATTAAGGCCCCGACAAATAGCACCACCGCACTGGATACCACTCCTCGTTTTGATTGTAATGCGCTTTTTAATGTTTTGCGGTAAATATTTTCAATCGGACGCAGTACCGGACTTTCACGGTGCCGGATACCTTTTGTAAAAGCATATGTTGCCATTGCCGGTATCACCATCAGGGCCACCAATAGAGAGGCAAACATGGACAACACAATCGAGATTGCCATCGGTTGAAACAGTTTTCCTTCTACACCTTCAAGTGTAAACAGGGGGGCAAAAACAATAATTATAATCAACACCGCAAAAAATACCGGCCTGGCTACTTCTCGTGCGGCCTGCTGGATCCTTAATGCAATACCATGATCATCATGTTCAGCATTAAACGGGTGTTTGTCATTAGGTGCAACCGCTGACTGAATATGTGCGCGATGGTCTTCATCCGGGCGGCTCAAATGACCGTAAATATGCTCCATCATGACGACGGACCCATCGACCATCATGCCGATGGCAATAGCCAGCCCCCCGAGCGACATCAGGTTTGCCGACACACCCCAGTACGCCATGGCCATTAATGCCAACCCTACCGATATTGGCACCGATATAAGCACAAGCAGTGTTGCACGGATATTCATCAAAAACAGCAACAATACAATCACAATTAGCACGAATGCTTCGAGCAAGGCTTTACTGACCGTATTGACCGCCTGACTAACAAGATCGGATTGATCATAGAAGGGTTCGATAATCACACCGTCAGGTAATGCGGCCTGAATAATCGGCAGTCGTTGTTTAATACCATCAATTGTCGACTTGGTGTTGACACCCAGACGTTTAAGCACAATACCGACAACCACTTCGCCAAGATATTCAGGCTCACCCTGCTCGTTGCGTAATGTCATGGAGACCGCACCCTGACGTATTTCCGCGCCGAAGGTGACTTTTGCAACATCACTGACACGCACAACAACGCCATCTTCATCTTTAAGTGAGACATTGGCGATATCACGCAAACCATCTTCACCACTACGCACCCAACCGACACCCCGGACTACCAACTGCTCCGAACCCCGGTCCATATACCAACCACCGGCATTTCGATTATTCGCCTCGATGGCTCGAGAAACTTCATCAATAGATATGTCATACGACAACAAGCGTTTCGGATCCAGTTGCACCTGGTATTGACGAACCTCCCCGCCGAACGACAAAACATCTGTGACACCATCAACCGGCATTAACAGCAGCTTGACGACCCAGTCATTCAGGCCGCGCAGTGCCATAGTATCGTATTGGCCTGGTATTTCTGTGCGCAAGATATACTGAAACACCTGTCCCAACCCCGATGTATTCGGGCCCATCTCGGGCACACCCACACCTTCCGGAATTTGTTCGCGTGCCGCCTGTAAGCGCTCGAAAACAAGTTGCCGTGCAAAATAGATGTCCGTGCCTTCCTTGAACACCACCGTAATGACGGACAGGCCGGTTTTCGATATTGACCGGACTTCTTCCACGTCGGGCAAGCTATACATCACGGCTTCAATTGGATAGGTAATCAATTGCTCGACTTCTTCAGCTGCCAGGCCCCGTGCTTCTGTATTGACTGTCACCTGCACATTAGTGACATCCGGGAAGGCGTCGAGATTCAACCTGGGCAACATAATGACACTGCCCACCATCGCGGCGATCAGAGTAAGCGCCACCAGCATTCGGTTTGCTATGGCAAAATCAATAATTTTGTTCAGCATGATCTCACCTCATTAGTGATTGTGAATTTCAAATCCGCTCTTGGCGAGTTCCGACTGAAGGAAAAACACACCTTCTGTCACGATACGCATACCCGGTTCCAGACCCTCAATAACAACATGCTCATTGATCGCGCGTTTGATTTCTACTTCTACCGGCTTGTAATGCCCGGCTTCCATCTCAATAAACACGACCCAGTCACCATCTACACTGCGGATGGTTGCCTTTTCAGGAATCGTCAAGACATCACCCTGGAGAGCACTCTGAATACGGGTATCCACAAATAAGCCCGGATGTAATCGGTCATTTATATTTGGCACTTCAATAACGACCGCGAGTGTACGTGTCGTTTTATCCAGCGTATGGTGCGCCTGAACAACCCTTCCTGTTAACCAGGATGTCCCCAAACGTACTCTTGCATGTGCATCAAGTTTTATTTTTTCGGCATCTTCGGGAGTCAATCGTGCCTCTACCCACATACTATTTTCATTCGTTATTTCATACAACACACGCCCCGGCTCAACAATTTCACCAACAATGAAATCATCTTTAATCACTGTCCCGTTTTGTGTAGACATTAATTCAAATTCACCCGTTGCCTTCGAAACGTCCCGCTCTTTTATCAGAGACTCAACCTGATGTTTCGTCATTCCAAAAGCCAGCACCTTCGCGTAAGCTTGTTGTCGTGCAACCTGAGCTTCCAGGTATCGTCGTTCAGAAACCACTTTACGACCCAGTTTTTTTACGCGCGACCATTCACGGTCAGACACCAATAACTGACCCTGAGCTTCTGCCATCTCAACACTGGACAGTGTCACCAGTACTTGTCCTTTTTTGACACTCTGGCCCAGACGTGAGTGTCGCTTGATGATTTGTGCGCTAATACGTGGCGTGGCCTTTGTTGATTGATAAGCATTTATCACCACTTCACCGGGCGCATGAATTTCCTCAGGGATTTTATTTAATTGAACATCTGAAACAATGATCCCGGCAGCTTGTAGCTGTTCAGCACTCAGTTCAACGCCGCCTTCATCAGACTCATCGCCATGCCCATCATTGTGGCCATCTTCATGACCATGCCCTGTTTCCTCATGCCCGGATGCCATATGATCTTTTTCATTATGGTTTTCAGCCGCCCATCCCCCCACAGGGTTGAAGGCAAGCATGATCATGACAGGAAAAATAGTTAATCTTTTCATTTTAATTCTCCAAAGCTAATATTTTCTCAGTTATTGTCTGATAGCCAGGTATCAACCTGGCCGGAGGCATCCAGCCAGTTAATCCAGGTTTTCCACACCTGGCCTTCAAGCTCCACTGCCGCACCATGCGCATTAACATTTTGTTTCGCCTGAATCAGATAATCAGACACACTGATCTCACCTGCTTCCCACATTCTCTGCAACAAATCCATTTGTTCATTTAATCCTGACAAACCCTGCTTCTGCCAAACTGACCAGGAGTCAAACACAGTTTTATATTGATTAAAATAATTATCCAGTCGTACCAGAGCATGTTTTCTCGCAGTCAAAAACCGCTGCTCTTCCTGTGTCGCCAAATGCTCCGCTGCAATAACTTCCGCACTAAAATTATTTCTGAAATTCATAGGCACAGTCACATTCAAACCTATCAAGGTTTCAGTGCCTTCTTTGCCACCACGAATTCCAATTGTTGGATTACTTTTTTGATTACTGCGTGACACCTCAACAGCAGCTTTAGCAGACTGCCAACGTAATGAAGATGCATGTAAGGCAGGCAACGCTGTTAATAATAATTTCCGGTCTACTGATGAAGGAGGCAACGGCAAAGAGCGCGGGAAAACTGGCCAGCCATCAGAATTAAAACTTGCCGCCGTGCTTAACATTGCATTGTAATCAATGTTTTTTGCTTTCCTGCTTGCGAGCTGCATTAAGGATTCGGTGTATGCCACATTTGCCAATGCAGCATCAAGTTGACCAATGTCACCTGCCGTATAGCGCTTATTGCTGGCATCAACAAACTGCAGCATCAGACTATTACGCTTTTCTGCCAGGGAATATAATTTTGCGCCAGTATAATAATCTGCAAGTGCACTTAATACCTGTACAGCGCTACGCTGTTGCGTCGATATTAACGCAGCCTTTGCCGCTCTCAACTCCTCAGTTGCGACCAGACTTAACGCATCACGTCTATTGCCCCAGTCAATGGTCTGGTTATACGCAATATAGTAGGTGTCGATATCTGTGCTTTCAGCGTCAATCTCCAGCTCGGGATTAAATACCGGCTGATCAGCCGCATTTAAATGTGCTTTCGCAACTTCAACCGCCTCGCGAGCCGCTTCCACATCCGGATTTTCATCCCAGACCCTTTCGATAAACTGCTGCAGTATTAAAAGTTGCGTACCATTTTTACCAGCCGACATAGGGTTAGCTGACCTTGCTACGTCTTCAGCCCTGCCATTTGTCATGCCCACCAGTAATACAAAAGTGAACAGACTGGTAAATAGCCATGATTTTGGAAACATATTACGCTCCCTGAAAATTATCCAAGTCAATACAAGATCACGTCAGCTCGACGTCATCACCAAATAACATTGAGTGGGATCAAACTCTGGGAGGTTTACCGGGAAGTGCGGGGAAATAAATATTAAGATTACTGCTATAAGGCGTCACTACTCTATCATGCGACATTGTTGAAAAAGCAATGGGTTCTGCACCGAAGCCAATCAAATGCGCAGCACCATGACAGCAAAAATGATCATGCTGGCTATCATCATGATTTGAGTCTGTATCGGCCCCTTGATCAGCTTCACTTACAGAAACAACATGACCGGTAATAGACTCAGGATGATTATCCACCGCCCAGGCAAAATTACTGCCCAGACAACAAAAAATCACAATATAAATAATCAAGTGTTTCATTTGACAAACATTATCAGTCAATAAAGCATTATATATCAAAGTATTTCGGAATCCAGACCGGCAATTTTAACAACTCACTCACTATATCGTTCGCAAATCGTGTGACTTTGATATTATTTAAGTACCTGAAACTTATTATATTTCAATGTATTTGACGCGTTGCGTGATACCACAAACCAGTTCATAGGCAATCGTATCAGCAGACCGGGCGACATCTTCAACCGCCAGGGACTTCCCCCATAACTCAACTTCATCCCCTGCTTTTGCATCAGGGTGGTCACGTAAATCTACGGTGATCATATCCATGGAAACCCGGCCAATCAAAGACGCTCTTTTATTATTAATCAGTAGCGGCGTGCCATTTTTTGCATGGCGTGGATAACCGTCACCATAACCAAACGCAACCACACCCACCCGCATGTCCTCCGGGCACACCCAGGTTCCACCGTAACCAATGGCATCGCCTTTTTTTAGCGTCTGAATGTCGATAAGCTTCGATTTCACACTCATAACCGCTTGCAGATCAAAGTCTTTTGCTGTTTTCCCAGAGATTGGAGAAATACCATAAAGCATAATGCCCGGCCTTACCCAATCAGTATGCGACGCCGGCCAGCCCAGAATACCGGCAGAGTTGGCAATGCTAGTTTCCAGTTTTTGTTGCTGCCCCAGTTTTTTAACAGTCGCATTAAAACATTCAAGCTGGATAGCGGTCAGTTTATCCTGAAGATCGTCGGCATTTGCCAGGTGTGTCATCAGAATAGCCGGGGTAGTTGTATTAGAAATTTTCTGCAAACGTTCAACTATGCCGGGTAGCATATCAACAGAGAACCCCAGACGATGCATGCAGGTATCAAGCTTTAACCAGATCGACATCGTGTTATTCGAAGCCAGGCCCTGTTCCAGCATTTCCACCTGAGCAAGGTTATGTACCACCAGGTCAAGATTGTATTTGGCCACCAACTCAAGCTCATCCGGACCAAACACACCTTCAAGCAATACAATACGCTGAGAAATACCTGCTTCGCGTAATTGAACAGCCTCATCGATACTGGCAACACCAAAAGCATCGGTATCTGACAATGCCTTTGCCGCACGCACAATTCCGTGACCATACGCATTGGCTTTTATGACTGCAACGATGTGGCTGGATGGCGCAGCGCGCCGAACAATGTTCAGGTTATGTCGTAATGCGGCAAGATCAATTTCTGCCCATGCCGGACGACTCATGAATTAACCTTAATGCTCATAAACGTCTTGCATGAAATTTTCAAAACGTGTGTATTGCCCAAGAAAGGTAAGACGAGTAGTCCCGATGGGGCCATTACGTTGTTTGGCTATGATTATTTCTGCAACACCCTTATCCGGCGTATCTTCATTATAAACTTCATCACGATAGATAAAGGCAATAATATCCGCATCCTGCTCTATCGCACCGGACTCTCTTAAATCTGACATGATAGGCCGTTTATTAGGCCGTTGCTCCAGACTACGGTTGAGCTGGGATAAAGCAATCACCGGAACCTCAAGTTCTTTTGCTAATCCTTTTAACGAGCGGGAAATTTCACTGATCTCATTAACACGATTATCTGAACTACCGCCTACCTGCATCAGTTGCAGATAATCGATAATAATCAAGCCCAGATTATGTTCACGCTTGAGTCGACGTGCCCGGGCCCGTAAATCATTTGGTGACAGCGCCGGTGTATCATCAATAAAGATAGGCGACTCTGACAACATACTCACGGCATGTGTCAAACGCGGCCAATCACTGTCATCCAGCTTACCGGTTCTTACTTTACTCTGATCGATGCGCCCCAGGGATGACATCATTCTCATCGCCAGCTGATCACTCGACATTTCCATACTGAATACAGCAGTCGTAACACCGGCTTTAATCGCCGCATGTTCTGCAATATTCATTGCAAATGATGTTTT
>JAUWSG010000232.1 GCA_030610155.1 Gammaproteobacteria bacterium | reverse complement strand
ATCAGGAGAAATGAAAATGTATGGTTTTAATATAAGCGTTTCCGGCGCGATGGATGATGTTATCAATAAGGTAAAAGAAGCGTTAAAAACGGAAGGTTTTGGCGTGCTGACAGAAATTGATGTGGCCGCGACCTTGAAAGAGAAGATCGATGTTGATCGAAATCCCTATGTCATACTGGGTGCGTGTAATCCCGCACTGGCTAATCAAGCTATCAACGCCGAACCTGATATCGGCTTATTGTTGCCCTGTAATGTTGTCGTTCGCAAAGAAGATGATGGATCAATTACGATTGCATTTATGGATCCCGCCGCTGTGTTAGGTATTGTAGATCGCGAGGAGGTTACCAAGCTGGGGTTGGAGGTGCGCGGTAAACTCGAAAAGGTGCGTGACTTATTAAACTAGCTGATTGTATTTACAAAAGGCACAGTAAATGGGTGTTAAAAATAGTGCAGTAACAACGCATGTAGATCCTGTTTGTGGCATGGAGGTATCAGCGGGTAGTGAATTACATCATACGCATGATGATGTAATTTATTATTTTTGTAGTCAATATTGTCTGCATAAATTCAGCGAAAATTCCGCCCAATATACAGATCAGGCGTCGTTAAAAGATCCGGTGTGTGGTATGGATGTTACGACGGATTCTGAACACCGGCACGAATATCAGGGGAAGCACTATTATTTTTGTTGTACACATTGTCTGACAAAGTTTTCTAATGATCCGCAGTCCTACCTGAACAAGCGTGATGCGCCGTCGGTTGCGGAAGATAAAACAGCTATTTATACCTGTCCTATGGACCCCGAAGTGGAACAGCTGGGTCCGGGTACTTGCCCTAAATGTGGCATGGCACTGGAAATCATGGGCGCACCGGTTGCGAATACCAAAACAGAATACACCTGTCCCATGCATCCGGAGGTTGTTCAGGACCACCCTGGCAGCTGCCCCAAATGCGGTATGGCGCTTGAGCCGCGTACTGTCACCGTAGAGGAAAAAAACGAAGAGCTGATCGATATGTCCCGGCGTTTTTGGGTCAGTACGGTGTTGGCGATTCCGGTTTTTTTATTAGCCATGGTGGCAGATATTGTTCCCGGCTGGCTGCCACAAGGCCTTGATATGCGCACGGTCCAATGGATCGAATTTGCGCTGGCTACTCCCGTCATACTCTGGGGCGGCTGGCCGTTCTTTGTGCGTGGCTGGATGTCTGTAAAGACCTGGAACTTGAATATGTTCACCCTGATTGCCCTGGGTGTGTCTGTGGCCTGGGGTTACAGCATGGTCGCGTTGTTATTTCCTCATGCCTTTCCTCCAACCATGCTAAGTGATAGTGGTGTGGTGCATGTCTATTTTGAAGCCGCGGCGATGATTACGGCGTTGGTGTTGCTCGGCCAGGTACTGGAACTACGGGCCCGGAGTCGTACCAATGCGGCGATCCAGATGTTACTGGGGCTCGCCCCTAACACCGCACGTATTGTTCGTGATGATGGCAATGAAGAAGATATTTCTCTTGATCAGGTACAGGCAGGTGATGTGCTGCGGGTGCGCCCCGGAGACAAGATACCTGTAGACGGCACGGTGATCGATGGTCAAAGCCATGTCGATGAATCAATGGTGACCGGTGAGTCCATACCGGTAAGTAAAACGTCAGGTGAAAAATTAATCGGCGCGACCGTCAACGGAACCGGTAGTTTAATTATGCGGGCCGAAAAAGTCGGTGCTGATACGCTTTTATCGCAGATCGTGAATATGGTGGCGGAAGCACAACGTTCCCGTGCGCCGATACAGAAGCTGGCGGACAGGGTTGCAGGTTATTTTGTCCCGACCGTTGTGTTCATCGCCATTACTGCGGCCATCGTCTGGGGGCAGTGGGGCCCGGAACCTCGCCTGGCATTTGCAATTATTAATGCTGTTGCGGTACTGATCATTGCCTGTCCCTGTGCGCTGGGTCTGGCAACACCGATATCTATTATGGTGGGTACCGGCCGTGGTGCGCTGGAAGGTGTCTTGATTAAAAATGCGGAAGCACTGGAAATTATGGAGAAGGTGGATACGCTGGTGGTGGATAAAACCGGGACCCTGACAGAGGGCAGGCCTGAGCTGGTATCGGTGACGGCCGAAGCACACAGTGATAAATCAGAAGTGCTGCGTCTGGCGGCCAGTCTGGAACGGGCCAGCGAGCACCCTCTGGCAGAAGCGATAGTGCGCGGCGCACAAGAAAAACAAATTAAACTGGTGCAGGCCAGCAACTTCCAGTCTGTGACCGGCAAAGGGGTTAGCGGCGAAGTTGATGGGCAGAAGGTGGTATTGGGTAATCTGAATTTACTGGAAAGCCTGGGTATTGATCCGGGGAATCTTCCCGAACAGGCGGATAAACAACGGGCAGAAGGACAAACCGTTATGCTTGTGGCCATTGATGGTAAAGCCGCCGGTTTGATAGGGGTTGCAGATCCGGTTAAACAGTCAACACCTGAGGCAATTCGTGATTTACATCATGAGGGTATTAAAGTTGTGATGTTGACGGGTGACAGTTGGGTAACCGCAAAAGCGGTTGCGAGTAAATTAAATATCGATCATGTACAGGCAGAGGTGTTACCAGAGCAAAAAGCCGAAGTGGTGAAGAAATATCAGGCTGACGGCCATATCGTGGCTATGGCGGGTGATGGCATTAACGATGCGCCTGCGTTGGCTCAGGCACAAGTGGGCATCGCGATGGGAACAGGTACGGATGTGGCAATGGAAAGCGCCGCTGTTACGCTGGTGAAGGGTGATTTGCGTGGTATCGTACGTGCTCGCCGTTTGAGTCGTGCTACAATGAAAAATATCAGGCAAAATCTGTTTTTTGCCTTTATTTATAACTCGGCCGGTGTGCCTATTGCGGCAGGTATCTTATACCCCTTTTTCGGTATATTGCTTTCTCCTATTATTGCCGCTGCGGCAATGAGTTTTAGCTCTGTATCTGTCATCAGTAATGCGTTACGGCTAAGGCACAGTAAGTTATAATAAAAATTCATTTTGGGTGTTCAAATGCTTTACGCTGACTTTCGTACTGATTTCGCGCTTAGTCTGGATAGTAAAAAATGAAAAACAGTCCCCGGACAATTATGGTCCATACATGGTATGGGTTAAATGCTGCCACTCATATAGAGCGTGCTTGCTGGCATCGCACTGGCTTGGGTCGTTTTTTGATTCCCCACCCACCGCTTGCAAACTGGTTGTTAAGACGCGGGCTTTCAGACGCTGCTTACCGTCACTTATGTGTATGGCATGAAATAGGCCACTTGCAAATGTTTCCGTTTGGGTTGTTGTATGCGGCTTTATTGATGGGTATATTTTTCTCAGGTAATAATAACAACACTATTGAATTTTTGATTATATTTATCAGTTGTTTTGCGGCCTGGGAGATGCTTGCAGAGGGTTATGTTTTCATCAAGAAAGCGAGTTGTTATACTTTGCATTATAAGGGTGTAACAATTGTACCTCGTCTGGTGTTCTGGTCTGTTATGTCGACGCTTGCACTGGCTGGCTGGGTGATCGCACTGGTTTAAATTCGGCATTCTATGAAAGTAAAAAATCCCATTATAAATATGTTTTTAGCTGCGAAAGAAGAATGGAGTCAACAAAGTTCAGCGATTCTCATCGGCGCTTTCTTAAGTCTGTAGTCCGGGGTTAGCATGCAGGAAATAGATAAAGTGATTGATGATAAACATAAAGAACTGCTGGAATTGATGTCTGATGCCATTGTTATTGTCGATCATGATGGAAAGGTTGTGTTTATCAACAAACAAACCGAGACGTTATTT
>JAUWSG010000192.1 GCA_030610155.1 Gammaproteobacteria bacterium | reverse complement strand
GGCAATCCTGAGCCAAGCCGCGAGTACACTTGCGGAAGGTGCAGAGACTACCTGGGGACTTCAGTGTCCTTGATAACAGGCTAGAGCGTCCCGCCCCCTAACGATTCGGTCGAGGGAGATGAGATAGTCCGCTCCGTTCAGAAATGATCGGGTACAGTGAATCCCTTGGTCGTAGGTTCGAGTCCTACCGGGCCCACCATATATAGCCTTTCTTTCTAGCGTTGAGTTAAATTTTAGTTATTCGTCCTTGGAAGGTTCGGACTCGAACCTGCGGTTCGCTTTCGGCGTTGTGCTATCCTGCTTCACTTGAAAGGCCGGCTCAAACGTCCGTGTTTGAGCGTTCACGGCTTGATCGCCGTTCACCCTACCGGGCCCACCATATATAGCCTTTCTTTCTAGATCTGATTTAAGTTTTTACTTCTCCATCCTTGGCGGGTTCGGACTCGAACCTGCGGTTCGCTTACGGCGTTGCGCTATCCTGCTTCACTTGAAAGGCCGGCTCAAACATCGCTACGCACACGCTTCGGACTCCTGTCTTCTCGCGATATAAGCACATCCATGTGCAAATCCGTGTTTGAGCGTTCACGGCTTGATCGCCGTTCACCCTGCCGGGCCTACCATGTATTTCCTTTCTTTTTAGCGCTGATTATATCTCTTGCTCTTTGCTCTCGGCTGGTCTGGATTCGATCCGCCAGTTCACTATTGCCTGCCGACGAAACAGATTTTAACGTCTAGACTTTATAGTATGTTGTCAGGAAAACGTGCGATACCATAGAGGTTGCAGGGTTTGCATAACATCAGAATCTACTACATTCTAAACCTGCATAAATTGACTTCATCTCAGGGTGTACTTGATGCCAGATAAGGATAAGTTAACAAGCAAACGTCCAGGGCAACGACTAACCGTTAGTGTCTCTGACATCCTCGGCCAGGAAGGCGGGAATGATCATGGTAAGGTGTTTGCCACACTTTCCACGGTGCTGGACAGTCTTGATGCGCTCGTATATGTCTCCGATATGGAGACTTACGAGTTATTGTTTTTTAACGAATATGGCAAGGCGATCTGGGGCGATGCCCAGGGCAAAATTTGTTGGCAGGTATTGCAATCAGGGCAAAGCGGCCCCTGTGAATTTTGCACCAACGACAAGTTAGTGGATGAGAACGGCAAATCTACGGGAGTTTATGTCTGGGAATTTCAGAATACCGTCGACGGTCAATGGTATCAGTGTAGAGATCAAGCGATTAAATGGATTGATGGCCGACTGGTCCGTATGGAAATCGCTACTAACATCACTGATCGGAAGCAGGCTGAAGAAGAATTAAAGATCGCTAAAGAGATGGCAGAAGCGCTCGCACGGCGTGACGAGTTGACTGGTTTAAATAACCGCAGAGCTTTTTTTTCCGATGGGGAGCAACTTTTTAATCAGGCAAAGCGCTATGCTCATCCCTTTACCCTTATCATGCTGGATATCGATTATTTCAAGAAAATTAATGATACCTACGGCCACGCTGCCGGCGATGATGTACTTGAATCTTTGGCAAATACTCTCAGAGATCAGGTGCGTGAGGTTGATATCATCGGGCGTCTGGGGGGAGAAGAGTTCGCTATAATTTTACCGGAAACCAAACTGACTGATGCCTTTTTGATGGCAGAACGACTGCGTGTTGCAATTGAGAATATCAAGGTGTCTAGTGAGAAAGGTAATATCAATGTCACCGCAAGTTTTGGTATATCTGTTTACAGCCAGGAATCAGCATCGCTGGAAGATATCCTTAACAAGGCTGACGACTCCCTTTATCAGGCCAAAAGAAATGGCCGTAACAGGGTCGAGTATAGTCAATAAAGCTCTCCATTTATTAATAAACTCAAGTGCATAGAAAGTTATGAGCACTCTGTCTCCTGGTACAATTATTTATTACTGGTTTCCTTTTTGTGGCAATTATTGCAATTGTCTTTTGTCCCAAACGCGCTTTTCCCATTGTGACATGAAAAGCAATATTTTTTGCCTTCCTGATGATCCGTGAGTTGTATTTTCGCAGTGCCTTTTTTTAGTGAAAACAGATCCGGATGACAGGCGTTACATTTAAGTCCTTTCTGCGCATGTGAGTCACCGGAGAAGGTTACTTTTCCCATTGGGCTCTTTGTGAACTCAAGATTCTTGCCCGCGGGAACTGCTAGCGCCATTGAGAAAAAGCTGACAAAGAAAAATATAAGCGCACCTGTGATAACGCGTTTCATTTTATTATCCTCCGGTATTTGTTTTGTATCTTAGCTACCAATAAAAGTAGCGAGTTATCAATTTTCATATCCCAACAGCTTGAAGCTGCCTTCAGTTGTTGTTTTATGGCATCCGGTACATTCAATACGAAATAAATGGCTTTTATGTAAATAAGTATAAAAAGTATTATCTTTGCCCGGCGCAGTTTTACCAGGTATGTGGCATTGCAGGCATGCCTTAAGAGTCGGTTGATCTACGTCAGGATGATGTGCAGACAAAACAGAACTGATATCTTTATGGCAGCCAGTGCATAGCACCGGCTCGTCTGCTGTAGCAGGCCTGGCTGCTGCAGGTAAAGGAAGTTGAGGTACTTTATGTGCTGTTCCCAGGTGGCAGTGAACACAGGTTTTGTTGGTTCGTCTGGCACGCTGGTGAGCTTTGACAGCATGATCGTTTTGAGTGTTTTGGGCCATGTTTTCAACTTTATGGCAACTGCGACACTGTCTTGAATTATTGGACTCGAATTCCCGCCACATAATTTGCGCCATTTCCAATCGTTTGGCTTCATATTTTTCCTGCGTATCAATATTGCCCCTGATGTGATACCAGATTTCCATGGCTCGGGATGCTTTTGCAAAAAGCTTGTCCGGGTATTCGTGTGGAAGGTGACAGTCAACACAACTGACGACTATGCCATGGCGGTTGCTGTAGTGAACAGACTCTGTGTATTCATCATAAGCGGTTTGCATCTCATGACAGGAAAGACAGAAATCATTGCTACCGGTTGCATTAAGTATCACTATCGTACCGATGGTTGATGCAAAGCCTATTAACAGGCCTGCTAGCAGGAGAACCAGAACCGAATATTTCGCACTTGGTTTTAACAAAACATTTTTAAATGCGGACAACATGATGGCCTCTCCTTAGTGTAACCCCTTGTTGTTACTTATAACTATTAATCCATACTGATTATCCAGGCAAACAGCCACAGGATGCCTGTTGCATGAATGGCTATGGTGGACTTAATGCCGGCAATAATTCTTTCAGGCTTGTCAGACCAATAAAAAATTGTATACCCCGCATATATGGCTGGAAGCAACAAAAACACAGGTAGTATAGTCGCGGCGAGTGGCACGTAACCAAGAAATGATGCAATATATATAACAACACAAGCGGTTACATTAAATAATAAATATACCCCCGCAGTTAGTTGAGGACCTATGCGTACTGCCAGGGTGCGTTTCTCCGTTGCGCCATCTGCTTCAATATCAGGCACTTCATTTATAAGTAATATACTGGCTACCCACAAACTGGCAGGAACTGAAAGTAATAGTGCTTCCCAACTGAATTGTCCAAGCTGAAGCCATGCAGCACCAGTTACGGGCAGTACACCCACACCAGCAGCAATTGCTGATTCTCCAAATCCTCTGCTAGCCAACTTTAATGGCGGTGCAGAATAAGCAATACCGAGAAATATTCCAGTTAAACCATAAAGTACAACAACATAACCTTTATGCAATGCCAGTCCTGCACCTAAAATGACACTTAGCGTTAAAAGAAAATAACCGAAACGGCGCATTTGTGCATTGCTGAGTATCTTTTCCTGTATAACCCGGGAGCCACCGGTAAAAGGTGAGATATGGCTGGTATTAACCCGGTCCGTTCCGCCCAGGTCATCATAAACGTCATTTAACACATCTATCCCTGCATTCACAAAAGCTACAGCGAGTAATGCGAGCGTTAATGCCAATATATCAAGTTGACCGCCAAGCTTATAACCAATTGCGGTCCCCAACAGCACTGGCAATAAAGAAGCGGCAAAAAACATGGGGCGCGTGGCCAGAAAGTATTTTTTTATATTCAAATCGTGAACGTTGAAGACGCTGTGTGCCGGGACTTGCATGCTATTCTCCTTTACGCCTGTTCGATTCAGGCGTATTTTTAATTCTATAAATATCTTTTGCGCGCCGCTCAAAATAAACAAGCAATGAACCAGCTGCATAGTTTAGAAATTGTTGCAAAAGTGATTGTTGCGGACCAGGGTAAGCATCCATTTCAATGGATAAGGAAACCTGCGATATGGATGACGAAATACTTTTAAAATACCAGTCGATTTCCAGGCGCTGAAAAGGACCGCCTTCGGCGGCGATAAATAAATGATGTGGCCGATCCAGTTTAGCGACCGAGTCTACCGTGAAAACAAATAACGGAAACCCGAGTTCTTGCGTAACATAAATTTTGTTTTGATCACTTTTATTAATCTTCACCGATTTCCACCCCGGAAGAAAATCCGGGTAGCGTTCAATATCGGCTACCAGGTCAAACAATTGCTTAACAGAATAGGGTAGATTAATTTCTTCATAGTGCGATGAAGACTGCTGCAACTTGCAGGACGCATCTACCGGCTCAATAGCATTGTGTTTTTCAAAAGCGATCATTCCTTGCTCGATATGGTTTAATGGTATGCATTATTAGTTTACGGAAACGGTAACCCAGCACTAACAAAATAATCGGGGCCAATAACAACACGTGGTCAGCTTGTGAGACGAGATGCAACAGACCGTCAAAAAAATTCATATTATGGCTGTCGCTTGTATGCGCCAACACAACCGGGCTTGTTAATGCCAATAAAAACAACATAAGTGCCAGTCCTGATTTAACGTGCATATTCAATGCTCCCTGGTGTTAAATATTCAGTTTAAATAATTCGTACTTCATACTACTTTCACCTTAACCAACTCTTCACCATCCGGGTCCGTCACATGGACTGCGCAAGAGAGGCAGGGGTCAAAACTGTGGATAGTGCGCAGGATTTCCAAAGGTTGTTTTGGATCGTGAAGTTTATGGCCAACCAACGCTGCCTCATAGGGGCCGGGCTGGCCCTTTGCATCGCGTGGGCCAGCATTCCAGGTGCTGGGTACAACTGCCTGGTAATTATCGATCTTACCGTCCTTGATCACTATCCAGTGGGCCAGGGCGCCACGGGGTGCCTCAGTAAAACCAACACCGCGTGCTTCACACGGCCAGGTGGAAGGGTCCCAGAGTTCTTCATTGAATGTTTTAATATCGCCGGCATTGATATTG
>JAUWSG010000114.1 GCA_030610155.1 Gammaproteobacteria bacterium | reverse complement strand
CCTTAATAATCAGGAAGTATTTGATTATCATTTCATCGTATATCAGCTTTGATTACCGTTAACCAGGTCACAGATTAATTTTCCTGAATAATTTTATTGGGTATTCAATGATGATACGTAATTACATAATGAGGTAAAAGATGACTTTCTGCTGTTGATTTCACCGCAAAGGCGCAAAGGGCGCAAAGTTTTTGATTATTTTTAAAACGCAATGTTCTTTCTTTGCGTCCTTAGCGCCTTTGCGGTGAATAATATTTTTGCAGCAGTCTGGATTCCGGCATGCGCCGGAATGACGGCTTGGTAGTGTTAAGTTCTGATTGTCATTTTTGATCATTATTAGTCTGTCGTTTGAAATATTTTGATGACTAAAAATTCATACTTCCAGTCTTTAATACATCCTGACACGTTAATAATTCGCTGAGTACAAATATTGAAGTGACTTGTATTTGGCATCATGACTAAAGAGGATGAAGACAATGGAAAAGAATGCCAGATTGGAACGAGCGATTGAAATATTTGTGTTAATAACATTTCCGATTGCACTTATTGTCGGTTGTGCCGCGACGGGAGTCGATAAAGCTGGAAATGACAGCGTGGAAAACGTGAGTATGATCCAGCAAAGTTATAATTTACAAGACCTGTATCCGCTTTACCCCCGTATTGAGGAAGATACCGGGGCAGGGGATAAGAACCCGGGCGTGTTTGTGAATGATGAAAGTGTCCATGATGTTGCTGTAATAAAAGAAATGGGCGATTCGGTTGTTAATAAGCAGGATACGGCCATGGTGAAAGTGACATTCACAGAAAATATTGGGCCGGTGTTGACGTCTCATTCGCAAGAGATGAGTCCAACCAAACCTGTTTTAGTCGCAATGGCTGATACCAGTGAAGATGTTTTGACGCTGGGCGCTAACAGTAAAATGGCATTGATGCATGATGTGGCATTACAGCCAGCATATCTGGTATTTAACTTCGATACAGATTCTACGACTGTGCACGAGTATGACCATTTTTTCCTTAAGCAGCACGCATCCTATCTGAACTCTAACCCTGATCTGGTTTTGAAAATAACAGGCCATACAGATGCACGTGGTTCAAAAGTCTATAATGAAGAGCTCAGTAAACGACGCGCGAATGAGATTGCCCGGTTGCTTTTATCCTATGGTGTAGCAGAATTTCAAGTCAAGATTAATGGATTGGGTGAAGAAGATTCGGCCAGTGATGAAGGTAAGTGGCAGGAAAATCGCCGGGTAGAATTGGAATACATCGAAAATAAAATGATTAGTACCCGGTAACCAGGCAGCATTCTCCGCCCCCACTTCCCTCTTTCTGTATCAGGAAGGGGGCTTTTTATTAGTTTTGGTTAATTCGCTTTTCAGCCAAACTGGATATTGCGCTAGGCATATAATCATCAAGAGAAATTATCTTGGCATTGTCATTTGTTTGAACCTTGGCGGGAATTTGAATGTTAAAGTTGGAACCTTCACCGGGTGTGCTGGTGACCGTCAGATCACCTCCCATCAAAATACAAAAGCGCTTACTGATAGCAAGCCCCAGGCCGGTGCCACTATACTTTCTTGTTGAGCTTTGATCTACCTGGCTAAAGGGTTTGAACAGTTTGTTGATCTGTTCTTTTGAAATTCCGATACCGGAGTCCTTGATACTGAAAGTAAAGTATTCGCGTCCTGCTTTGAAATGCCTGTTGACGTTAAGGACTATTTCACCATGATCGGTAAATTTGCTTGCATTACTTAAAATATTAAACAAGATCTGACGGAATTTGGTGATATCTGCATGTATATCACCGACGCCGGGTGAACACATGATAGTGAGTCTGTTGTGGTTTTTTTGAATTAATGGCTGGATCGAGTTGCATAAATCCTTGATCGTAAGATCCACACTAAATGTTTCCAGAGACAAGTCCATTTTCCCTGCTTCGATTTTAGATAAGTCCAGAACTTCATTGATTAGTTTCAGCAGGTGTTTGGCGGCACTGCGAATATTGGTAATGTCTTCGGTCAGTCGCGCATCAGAACTAATGCGTGGATCTTCTTCCAGTAATTCGCTATAGCCAATTACTGTATTTAGAGGCGTGCGTAATTCATGGCTCATATTGGCCAGGAATTGACTTTTTGTCTTGTTGGCCTGAACTGCGCAATCTCTGGCCAGTTCAATTTTACTATAGGAGTCTTTGAGGTTAAGCACCATTTCATTAAACTGGGATGTTAATTCTCTTATTTCCGTGTTTCCTTCAACTTCAAGTGTTTGACCGAATTTGGCATTGTGATGTAATAATCTTTTTAATTCGGCGCTGAGTTTATCTAATGGTGTTAAAGCTGTTTTTTGTAATAAAGCGAGGAACAGGCTTGCCATCAGGATGGTTGCGAAAAATGCAATGACCAGCGCGGTATTACGGGTGTTGGTAAGACTTTTTTCAAGCCCGGTTATATCCTGGTGAACCGAAATATTGAGTCCGTCTGTGTTGTTGTTGGTTTTTATTGTATATATTGCTGTAATGCCGCCTGTGTTTTGGGGCCAGGTATCCGATTTGAAATTTATTCCGCCAGCTGGTGTCGTGATTTGCAGCGGCAAACCCAGGTGAGAGGCAATATCTTGCAGGCTGTAGGATGGATCAGTAGTGACTTCAAGATAACCTTTAACAAAAATTCCACCGATAGGTACCAGAACACTGAGTTGTAATTGGTTATTGATATTACAAAGTTCAGATATGACCTTTAATCGTTCAGAACCGGTTCGTTCGTGACTCCTGGTAATCAGCTTCCCGCACGGGTTTTGTTTATAAAGCGTGTTGTTTTCAGGAGAGGCTGACGAGTTTACGATAAAATTCAGTTCATTATCGTAGACCGTCAGGTTTTCCAGTTTAGTAATACCTGCGGTGACAAAATACTGGTGAAATTGTGATGCTAGTAAATGATCAAGGGAGGGGATATCTCTGTCTATGAAGGCCTGACGAAAATTTTTTTCGTTTTGTAATGTTTGCCCCAGTTTTTGTGAATTGCCGACAAGTTTGGTGAGTATGTCATCCGCACGTAGTTGTGTGATTTGCTCCAGATGGTTTATCTGGTTTTCAACAGTTAATTGTCGATACAGGGAACCGATGACCAGTGCCAGGACAACACCCAGGACACCCATCGCGATAATACTGAAAAAGATATTGGTTTTGAGAGAATACCTTTGGAGAAACATTAAAAATTGCCCCACTGCTTTTTATTACGAAAGTACAGGTTAAGCGACCTGTTAATAAAGGACTTAAGTTATTATATTTATGTCCCTATAATTATTTGGTATAGCAAAATATTCAACTATTTATAATAGCTCCAAAAGAGTTAAGAATACGTTAAAAGTGTTAAGGATATGTTAAATTTAGTTGAGTAAATGATACGGTTTCTGGATTGCTAAGTTAGTTGAATAAGAAACAGTATTCTGATGATAAATCAATAATGATTTAGTCGGTTATTATTTCCAGAGTGGGCAGGATTGGGTGATATGCTTCGCGGCGTGATCAGTGTATAAAAAGAATAATACAACTGTTGAGCAGCTTGTTACGGGTACAGGCTGTTAAGTCTTTCACTTCGATAAACTCGCCAGCCACTTTCCGGGTCTTCGGTCTCGTCAATCACCGTCATGTTGAATACCTCTTTAGCGGGTGTGGTATGGGTGACTTCAAGAATGACGGCGGATTGTTTTTTGTTTTTGGCTTCCAGGTTGCCATGTGTGATCAGCACATTTCCTGTTTTTGGTAAGTAGTCAGCATCACCCAGTGCGCCGGAATAAATCTTTCTGTCAGCATCCGATCCATATTCCCAGGCAATTTCCACTTCCATAGTTTCTTCATTTATTTTGTATTCAACGGCACGGCTGAATACTTTGGTTCGCCTGGGTTTCGCATGAAATGGGTTAGCCCCATAACTGCCGTTGTCATAAATCATGATATTGCCATTGGGCATGATTTCCGGGGCATGTTGATGATATGGAAAGAAGTAGGCAAGCTCTATTTTTTGATCACTGACAGGTGTCAAAAGATATTTTCCAAATTTCTTCAAGTCCCAGTTTTCATGCGGGCCGAGAATCCAGATCAGTTGGCCAGTTTGACGGTTAAATTTTATCGTCGCATCCTGGTGGCGAAGTGACACAATAATCGTGTCATCACTGGGATCATGGATGACGGCATTGCCGTGTGACCAGTCCCGGGTTTTTTTTCCTTTGAATGTACCATCCCAGTGTGAACCCAAAGCACCAAAGCCTATACGGTACGGATCCAGCATATCAAGCAGGGACCATTGCTTAACAATGCTGCCATCTGCTGTAAATTCCACTATCACGTCGCCTACAACCCGGGCAGTTTCGGTGGGCGCTGATTTGTCAGTTTCGCTTGTCGGATAATGATCAAATGAGCGTGGCTCGGCACTCATAACAAGATAATGGCCGTTCGTCATCGGGAACACTTCATGATGAAAGGTCGCAGTCGCGATAGTCCCCTTGATTCTCTGTTTGCTGGAAGGCCGGACTGCTCTCCATTCACGAACAGTATTACCGAGCATGTCCATCTCGAATATCTTGTTGCCGACAATAAAAAGAAGATTGCCTTCGGGAGTCTGGCGTGCATCGGTAAATCGTGAGCCTGTTTGATACCAGACAATCTCACCGGTTTCATCGACGATAACCAGCAGTGCACCAAATTCTGCATTACTACCTTCGGGAATGATTTCAATCAGCGTCAGGCCGGGTTCCATCAGTTCGGGTGTGCTTTCTACATGGATCTCAGGAAACCCGTCAGGTAACGGGTCCGTTATGACGGTTAGTGGCTGCTCGAAGCTTGTTTGTTCATCTGTTTGGCTAAAAACATGAACGATGACGCTGTATTTTTTATTTGGTCGAAACCCGAGTACTGGCAAGGAATGGTCAGTATTAAACTGATCAAAATCAATACGCCATTTTTTGTTGTCTGTCTCTGTTTCAAGTGCTATTTCAAGTGAGACCCGGACAGGCTGGTCAGTAGTCAGGGTCAACAGGCCAGCCAGGGGGGTGTTTAAATTGGGGTCTAATTCAATGACGGGCCCGGAAAGAAACATTGGGGCCGGATTGTCCGATAGTGTACTGAAATTATTACAGGCAATTAGTGGAAGTAATAACGCAGCAATCGTTATTGAGTTCAATAGGCGCGTGTGCCTTATACTGAAAACAGTATAAAATAATTTTCTGAATTTTATTTTGAACATATAAAAATCTTTTGCTTTAATCAAAAAGTAACTGCTTGACGTCCTTGTTCTTGAAGCGCCATAAAACATTATCAATGAAATAATGATGGATGTTGATAAAAGCAAGAAAAGCGATCATGAAAAAACTGGCGTTGAACAGGTTGCGTGATTGCAGAGATTGGTCGAGCTGTTGCGGGGCAAGATCAAAAGATAAATAACCAAGCAGCATCATTATTGCAAAAAATGCCAATAGCCTGACAGTTTGTTTTGGCCGATTATTGACCCGGTAACGTGTTTTTTCAACTTTGGCGACAAAAGGAAAATTTTGCAGGGAGTGAAAGAAAGCGAGCAGGTAAAAAAATTGCGGATTCCCCAGCATGGGTATATGCCAGATTAGCAGTGCAAGCATGGGGACCAGGAAATTCCAGCTCGGCATTTGTTTTTCGCGATAGTATTTCATGAAAAATACAACAGCTACGGCGATGAACAGGCCACTGACAACGAAATATGAAGCCTGGAACCAGACATAGGGCAGGTTGAGGCGATGAATATTCAGTCCGTAGAACGGGTAAGTCCCTTCTGAACAGTTACTGTATAACCAGGTCACCCACCAGGTGCTCAACAGAGCGTAACGAATAGTGTTTCTTTCCAGTGTGTTTAATCGATAGTTATCCAGCTTTGCGTATACCATCATACAGCCGAAGGTTTGTTTTGAATAATGCCAGCCAACAGTGAAATAGAGAAATACAATCATCATGCCCATGATTTCTGAACCCAGGTTTGGGTAGAGGCCCAACCTGGTTTTTAATCCCAGCCATGAAAATGTGGTGTTTGCGATATGAACCAGGGAGCTGTCACTGATAGAGCTGTTCCAGAAGCCAAAACTGATCGCGATCAGCAAAACCAGTGCAGTCGGGACGAGCAGTAATTGAAACCAGTTTTGAACGACAAATCCCTTGCCCTGAGTATAGGCCAGTTTATAAGAGGCCATAAAGTGCGGATAATTTACCCAGTAGGCCAGTGTTAATGCTACACCGGGAATTGCCATGGTCAGTGATTTTGCCAGGGACAGTTGATCCTGAAGAAAATAAACAGGAATCCATAATGCGATACTAAGACCACCCAGTAACCAGAAATCAACCATTCTTGATATCAGCAGGTAGGATTGAGGGCTATTGTGTGGAGCAGTTTCAACAGCCGTATTCTGATGGGGAAGCCCATTCGTCATAAACGGTACCTTACTGATAATGGAGTGTTGTTTGTCCAGGACAAGAATTCATTATTATTTGCATTAGATTATCAATAAAAAAAGCTTATATGACAAATGAATTTTATATTAGCGATTACTAAATTACCGCTATATTAGTCGAGAGTATTAGCATTTTATTATTTAAAGCCTGCGGTGGGTATGGTCTGCTGCTTGTTACCCGTCATGTTTTGGGTGTGTGAAAGATTAAAGGTCTTAATCAAATGCGGCACTTTCAGCTTCCTGGTAAGCCCGGCTGGCATTTCGACCTGCCAGGTCTTCGAAATTTTCCAGGTATGAAAATTCGGATTGATCAAGCTTGTCGATCGCATCCTGCATGTCAACGCTATCATCGACCATCTTGGCCATACCTGCGTTTAACAATGCCAGATAATCATAGGTTGATTTTTGAAATGAAGATAGTGGGCCGGGCTTGCCATGTCCAGGAATAAACAGGGCCTGATCAAAACGTTTTAGATAATTGAATGTTTCCATCCATTGTTTGATATTGCCACCATTAGTGATTGCCAACAGTCTGCCGGAATACAGAATGTCTCCGGCATAAACAACATTATCGACCGGGATATGTACAATTAGCGGCATGGGTGTATGTGCTGCTTTATGGTGTTCTATTTTGAGCTCAACACCTCCGCCCAGGTCAATACGGGTCTTTTTCTCTATGGGATGATCGGGCAGGGTAGGTGGTTTGACGCTGTCTTCCTTGAATTTCATGCTGTTTTCAATAAATGCCATGTAATTACTGGAATTTTCTTTCATGCGCTGAAGTTCGATGGCATGTGCATAGATTTTAGCGCCCTGTTTTTTAAAAACACTGTTCCCAAAGAAACGGTCAGCCTGAGAATTACTGTTAATCACATACTTGATTGGTTTATTGGTGATCTTGCGGATATGCGTGAGCATTTCTTCCGCCATTTGAGGGTAAAACCCGCTTTCGAGTACTGCAACGGCATCGTCGCCTACCACAAACGCCAGATTCATACGGTAACCTTTATTATCCGTATTCGGGCCACCGTAAGGTCCGATCCAGGCATAGACATGCTCGGTAATCTTTTTTGGCGCAGGCAGTATCTTGTTTTCACCAGCAAATGCGGTGTTAATAGCAATTAGCAGGCAAGCAAGAATGCAAAACAGGCGAGATTTTTTGATTAAGGAGGTCATTATGTCATTGTCTCGTAGGTAGAAAAATGTCTTTAGTTGATCGTCTATGTTAACACAGCAGAAAATATACGTTTTAAATAATCCATTGATTTTGTTAGTAATTCGATACTGTGAATCTGGGAAGGCATTCCCTGAATCAGGATAGATATTCGTTTTACACAAGGCAACTCAGCAAACTTAAAGTCTGTTTATAAAGAAAAATAGTTTTAGTATCAGATTTTAATAATAGTGTACGATTTGAATAATATAAGGGTTTTAGTCAGTTAATAGATAGATACGGTGTGCAAGCTATACTTGTTACATGGGAAATAGAATTTCTATTTTATACTTGTTTCCCAATTAAATTAATATCTGGAAACAGATATTAAATACATCTAATGATGGAGGTGTTTACAATGAACAGGCTAAGAACAACAAATAAGATGTTTATAGTGATATTTCTAGCGGGTTCTTTATTTGGAATGAATGTGTATGCTTCAGAAGATTATACCGGTCTTGCCGCTTATGATGAGGCTGTCTATACAGCGGAAGTAGAAAAATCAATGCACAAAATGCATGGACTATATCTTCGTGCCTTTGACAAGAGTCTTTCAAAAAGCGAAAAAGCAAAAGCGAAGAAAGAATACTTCAAGATTTCTCAAACTCTCGTGAGAAACATGCATCAAAGAGTCATGAAAATGAATATTAAAGAAGGCGCAGCTTTATCACATACGGACGTATTGTTAAGTACGCATATGACTATGATGTTGCTTGATATGTTGGCTGCTGAGCAATTGGCTGATTAAAATATCTTTTGCATTATATTCTGCTAAAAGCAGGCGTTTTTGTTTGTCAGGTGGCTTGTGTGCAGCTGTGTGATTGGTCTGTGTTCTCTCAAGGTTTTACGGTGATTATTAAGTGAAATTATATTATGTAGAGAAAACAGACGCCTGTGGAGGTGTGCGCTGGCATAAGTTATAATAAAAAAGTTGGCTTATCCTGGCCGGCGTGGATACATTGCGATGGGAAATATTGTCTTGAAAATAGTAGTCTTTTTTCTGCTAATTAGTGTGTCAGGTATAATAGCAAGTGAAACCAATTTACCTGAAGATGAAATAAAAAAACACAGAAAACTGGAATCGCACTTGATACTCAATTTGTTTCTGGATGCGATTGAAAGGGATGGGCTGATTGTTTTTGAACAGAAAATTACGCGTTCGATGATAAATCCAGCACAGGTTGCTTATATTTATGATATTGAAAAAGATGAGTTAACCATCAGTATTTATTCAAAATTAAAATCGCCGATAATGATTCCCCACTATGATGAAAAATTTTATGTAGACGCTGTCAGCGTGGTAGTGGGTGAATCTGGTGAGGTAGAAATCGTAAAGGCACATGTTTTACCTCTGCAAGAATAAACAGCACTATTCTAATAGTGGCATTAATATTCCGGCGAGGCGCATAGCTTATTCGGGCACATATCCACTATTTATTAGCTATAATTGTGTTATAGGCACAGTAGAATCTTCCGCTCAATGCAAAGGACAGTCATATTGAGTTTTAGCTCATCCGGCGCGGAAATTATTAGGAAAAGCCTCAAGAATTATCCTGTCAAAATCGTCGCCTGAGCTTCATACCTAACAATAAAATTGCAGTCACATGATTCAATTGGTCTTGCCTGATTTCATTAATAGAATTAATGGAGGGTCTGGTCATGGTTATTCAGGCGCAACTCAAGCATGAAGAATTAGTATTTACCAACAGTCATGTAAAATCTGTTTCTGTTATCAGTACAGGGAGTGCTGAAGTACACAGGGAGCATTTCAGAGGAACACACAAACCGACCTTGTGGTGGATTTTTGTTTCCCGGCAACGGATATTGGTGCCAATTAATGTATTTATCATCGAACACCGGGATGGTCTG
>JAUWSG010000160.1 GCA_030610155.1 Gammaproteobacteria bacterium | reverse complement strand
AGCTCATCAAGCGATGTTTTACGAAGAAATGCACCCAATCTCGTAATCCGGGGGTCGTCACGTTTGGCCTGCACAATATTCTCATCATCTTCAGTCACGCTCATGGTACGAAATTTATAAACCTTGATTTCTTTACCATCCAGACCATATCGTTTTTGTTTAAACAATACCGGACCGCCTGGCATTGTTATCATTATGCTGATCGCGATTATCAGCATAATGGGTGCCACCAGCATGGTCAGTATGCTTGCAAAAAACAGATCACTCAGACGTTTTAGCAGGCCTGTTACACCCGCGAACGGTGATTCACAAACGGCCAACACAGGGATCCCGTTCACATCATCAACCCGGGCCTGGATCAAATCGAATATAAACAGATCCGGTACGAAATATATTGATGCCGTGGAATCACGCATATCATCGAGTAAATTTAAAATTCTTTTTTCCTGGACCATGGGTAATGCAAAATACACCAGGTCTATTTTAAATTTATTTAAATATTGAGTGAGTTCACCGAATTTGCCGACAACACCACCTTGTTCAATGTTCCCCAATCTCTCCAGTTTTCTGTCGTCAAAATAACCCTTAAATTTCATGTTTAACTGGGGATCAGATGTAAACTCATTCACGAGACTTTTGCTTAAATCGTTTACACCGACGACGACAACTGATTTTGAAAACCGATCGGAACTCAATAATCCCGCAAGCAAGGTTTTCGCAATAGCATAAGCCGTCAACATGACAAAGGGCGTCGCCATGATCCAGGTTAAAATAACACGACGCGAAAACTCTTCAGATGATTTGGTTGCATATCCCAGAAATAACAAAATACTGACAAACACCAGCCAGGCAAACACAATCTCTCTTGATTGTGCGCTGACACCGCCCGAGCGCCAGGAGGTATGCAGCTCTATTTCCTTAAAAACAATAAATGAGACTAAAAAGGTGATAACGGCCAGTGCCACATAAGCACCGTCATAGTTCACCTTATAGAAATAGGCCGTCACGATGAGCGACAATGTCACAACAACGGGCCCGAGAACCAACATCACGACATTTGTGATTGATTCCGGCTTATCGTTTTTTACTCGGTGATCAGCATTCATACTGAATTCATCACTCCCTCTCTGACTGCTCCATTATTGTCAAAAACACTACCACACCCATATTATTCGCTGTTAAGACAATATTTATACTGGCGAAATATTAACATAAGCTTGTTAAAATGTTGAATTATTGTGCCAATTCCATGCGGTACTGATAATCTCGTCAATCTGTGTAAAAACGGGTTTCCAGTTCAATTGTTCCGTCACTAGCTGGCTATTGGCCACCAGTGTCGCCGGATCCCCCGGCCGTCGCTCAACAATCTCATAGGGTATTTTCTTTCCAACCACGCTCATGGCCGCATTTAATACTTCAAGCACACTAAAACCCTTGCCATTACCCAGATTATAGGCCTGTGCACCGTCCTGCTTATCCATATATTTCAAGGCAAGCAAATGGGCCTCACACAAATCATTCACATGAATATAGTCGCGAATACAGGTCCCATCAGCGGTGTCATAATCATCACCGAAAATTCGCAGATTGGAGCCAGCGCCCAATACCGCTTTTAATACGTTAGGAATCAGGTGCGTTTCCGGGTCATGTGACTCGCCAATCATGCCGGATGGGTCAGCACCAGCTGCATTAAAATAACGCAAGCTGACAGAGCGCAAACCATAAGCCTGTGCATAATCACCTAAAATATATTCTACCGCGAGCTTGGTCCTGCCATAGGGATTGATCGGCACCTGTGGGTGACCTTCATCAATCGTTGCCGTTTGTGGATTGCCAAATGTAGCGGCGGTCGATGAAAAAACAAACTTATCGACATCATGCAGGCGCATTTGCTCAAGCAAATTATAACTGCCAATCACATTGTTTAAGTAATAAAGCGCCGGTTTCTCCACCGACTCACCTACCAGGGATTTGGCAGAAAAATGCATCACTGCGTCAAACTGGTTTGATTTGAACAACGCATCCAGGGCTACGATATCCAGTAAATCACCCTGAACCAGAGTGCCCCACTTTACCGCTTCGCGATGCCCGGTGGATAAATTATCAAAAATAGTGACGGTATAACCCTGCTCAGCCAAAAGTTTTACCATATGCGAGCCGATATACCCTGCACCACCACAAATTAATACATGCATATATTTATTATCCCTACTGGTTTTATTAATGCGCCATTACATACTAAAATATGAGAAATTGAGCGAAACACATTATAAACCAATAAATTAAGCGAGCATATACTATGAAAATAACAATTTATGGATCAGGTTATGTCGGACTGGTGACGGGCACCTGCCTCGCTGAAGTCGGAAACGATGTCCTTTGTGTCGATATTGACACTGAAAAGACCGAAAACCTTAAAAAAGGCATTATCCCGATCTATGAACCCGGCCTGGACAACTTGGTGTCTAAAAATGTCAAAGCCGGTCGTCTTAATTTCACAACAGACACGCAGGAAGGGGTAAAACATGGCTTGTTTCAGTTTATCGCAGTCGGCACACCACCCGACGAAGATGGCTCTGCGGACCTGCAATATGTACTGGCGGTCGCCCAGAGTATCGGCGAGCACATGGAGGAGTACCGGATCATCGTCAATAAGTCCACTGTGCCGGTAGGAACAGCAGATAAAGTCCGTGACGCGGTTAATAAAGTACTTTCAAACCGTGGGCTAAGTACCGAATTTGATGTCGTTTCCAATCCTGAGTTTCTCAAGGAAGGCGCAGCCCTTGATGATTTTATGAAACCTGACCGGGTTGTCGTCGGCACTGATAATCCCCGTACTGCTGAGCTATTAAGAGCATTGTATACACCATTCAACCGTAATCATGACCGTGTCATCGTGATGGATGTGCGCTCTGCTGAACTGACTAAATACGCAGCAAACGCCATATTGGCGACAAAAATCAGCTTTATGAATGAACTTGCCAATATGGCCGAAATTCTAGGGGCAGATATTGAGCAAGTGCGTATAGGGATTGGCTCAGACCCGAGGATTGGTTATAAATTCATCTATCCTGGTTGTGGCTATGGCGGCTCCTGTTTCCCGAAAGATGTTCAGGCGCTGGAAAAAACCGCAACCCAGATCGGCTATAACGCGGAATTATTAAAGGCCGTCGAATCAGTTAACAACCGCCAGAAAGAAGTGCTGTTTAATAAAATTGACAAGCATTTTGATGGCAAGCTTGAAGGCCGTGTCTTTGCATTATGGGGGCTGGCATTCAAACCAAATACTGACGATATGCGTGCTGCACCCAGTCGTACATTAATGGAGGCCCTGTGGGAAAAAGGCGCAGTGGTAAGAGCCTACGACCCTGAAGCAATGGACGAAGCGCGACGTATATACGGCGACAGAGAAGAACTTATATATTGCGAGTCACCGGATGATGCATTGGAAAATACCGATGCCCTGATCGTTGTGACCGAATGGAATCAATTCAGGAGTCCCGACTTTAGTAAAATGAAAAACACTCTGAAGCAAGCCGTGATCTTCGATGGCCGCAATCTTTATGACCCCCAATTTCTGAAAAGTGAAGGTTTTGACTATTATGCCATTGGACGTCCACAGAAAGATTAAGATCAGATACAAGTTACCTTTAATTTATATCGGTGGGTATAAGTAGAAATAACCTGAGTTATAAACAACATGCAGAATGATGGCAGGTTTGACTGATTGGTATTTATCACGAAAATAACCAAAAATGATTGAAGGCACAAAGACGGATATCGCCCATAACCAGGAATGGGCGATCAAGTGAAACAGCACAAATAATATACTTGTCAGAAGGTTGGCAACCGAAACAAAACCAACGTGGCGCTTGCCGAATTGAGTCTGACAAAACCATCCCTGAACGAGTCCGCGAAAGACCATTTCTTCCAGAACCGGGTAAACCAACGCGAATAACAGAAAAGACAATGGTTGAGCAAGCGGCCAATCCAGCTTCAGTTTTTCCGGCGCATCAATTAACAACATAACGATCCAGAATAAAAACGCAAAAAAGATCGCTAACCAGAACTGTTTGTCACGTAATAATGCCATACTCAAACCCTGATCGCTTTAGACTACTATCCTCTCGCGAAATAAGCACATCCCGGCGACGGCTCATGCGTTGCTCTACTGTCCCTGTTCCACATGGCTCGCAGCAAAATTTGTTTTTAATATAAATCGAAGCTCTCCTTTTGATGACGTTGAAAAATCTCTGATTCTGTCTGATAAAATAGAGACCAATTTAAATATAGTGCTATATTTCCCATAACCCTGATAAATTAACCCGTTTATTAGTCAAATAAGGCTCATCTGAACAACAATTCATTGAAGCCCCTCGATTCCTAACCTATTATAACCACTGATTGCGGCGGCCCCGGTATTTTGAGCTAGTCCTATTAGCGCGACTATAGCCACCTGCTAACCTGAATGACTGAAGAAATATAAAGTATTTTCCAGGAGATTCGATTGTTTAAAACTATTCTACCAGCGTCACTGTCCCTGATCCTGTTATTATTCGCCCCGAATCTCTATGCCTCAACAAATGCTGCCGAGCATATTGATCTGACCAATCATTTTGTAGGATATGCCGCACTCGCTATTTTTGTAGTTGCATATATTTTTGTAATGGCAGAAGAGTTTACGCATTTACGAAAATCAAAACCAGTCGTGCTCGCAGCAGGCATTATCTGGGCCATGATTGCTTTTGTATACGTCGACCAGGGATTTACACATGCCGCCGAACAAGCTGTTCGGCATAACCTTCTGGAATTTTCCGAGTTAATGCTCTTCCTGCTAGTTGCAATGACCTATATCAATGCAATGGAAGAGCGTCGAGTGTTCGATGCGCTGCGGTCCTGGTTGATTCATAAAGGCTTCAACTACCGTCAGCTGTTCTGGATGACAGGCATTCTTTCCTTCTTTATCTCGCCTGTCGCGGATAATCTGACGACGGCTTTATTAATGTGCGCCGTGATACTTGCGGTAGGTGCAGGTAATACCCGATTTATCAGCATTGCATGTGTCAATATTGTTGTTGCGGCCAATGCGGGGGGTGCCTTCAGTCCGTTTGGTGACATCACTACATTGATGGTCTGGCAAAAAGGCACCGTTGAATTCTGGTCATTTTTCCTGTTGTTCATCCCCTCTGCAGTCAATTTTCTTGTGCCTGCGACAATCATGCATTTCGCCATACCGAAACAAAACCCGGAAGCTATTGACGAATCTGTCACCATGAAAAGAGGCGCCAAACGAATTATCTTCTTGTTCTTTTGTACGATTGCAACCGCCGTCAGTTTTCATAACTTCCTGCATTTACCGCCTGTGCTGGGCATGATGACAGGTCTGGCCTATTTAAAGTTTTTCGGTTTTTACCTGAAAAAATCATACAACTCTATTCAAACAGACTCCGCCATGACACAAGAGCAAATCGGCGATATCGAAGCATTTGATGTATTCAAGAACATCGCCCGCGCAGAATGGGACACACTTATGTTTTTCTACGGCGTGGTGCTATCTGTAGGCGGTTTGGGATTTATCGGTTACCTGGCAATGACATCAGAAGTCATGTATGTACAAATGGGCGCAACAACAGCAAACGTCCTGGTCGGCATCATTTCTGCGATAGTTGACAATATTCCCGTTATGTTCGCCGTGCTCAGCATGAACCCTGAGATGTCTCAGGGGCAATGGCTGTTGGTCACTTTAACAGCCGGTGTTGGTGGTAGTTTGCTGTCGATTGGCTCTGCCGCCGGCGTCGCCTTGATGGGACAGGCCAAAGGAAATTACACCTTTTTCAGTCATCTGAAGTGGACGCCGGCCATTGCGCTAGGCTATGGAGCAAGCATCCTGTGCCATCTCTGGGTTAATGCCAGCCAGTTTTAATTGGCCTGGTCGCACCCTCGAACTGACGTCTATAAAATTACATAACACTATGCTTTAAATAGACTAATATAAGCCTTCCCATCCACCCCTTGAAATGTGAGTGTTTTTACTCATGCCTCTGATTTCGTGGTCGATAATAAACCAGAATGAATATATTTAGCGCATATTATGCGCGCTCTATATAAGTTCAACTGACACGCATAAAAATATGCCAGGGGTAAAAGAAATGGTCAAAAATGAAATCAAACTCATAATTGCATTAATTGCGATCCTGTCTCCAACCGCCATATTTGCATCTGATAAAACAATAGTCAGCCCGGCCTCAATACCTGGCTCAACCATAGTGGATGCAGAAGGTGTTATTAACCTGGTTACCACCCTGACAAATTTGAATATTATCGATGCCCGTATCAAATCTGACCGCAAACAAGGCTATATCGAAGGCTCGATCAGCCTCCCGGACATTGATACAGATTGTGATGCCCTGGCGAAAATTGTCACGGCAAAATCGACTCCCACTCTGTACTATTGCAATGGTGTAAAATGCGGTCGAAGTGCAAAATCAGTCAAAATCGCACTTAGCTGTGGGTATAACAATATTTACTGGTTTCGTGGTGGCTTCGAAGAATGGCAGGCTAAAGGTTTCCCGGTCTTAACAGATTAGTTAGCACTTATATTTTCATCAAGCTGTGCCCAAAGGCACTGGCCTCCACTGTGTTTATCAATCGCCTGCAACACAGTATTGTGTAACGCAGTCTCTTCTGCATCAGCATTTATAATGGTAAGCGCTGAACGATCAGTTGAAATCCGTCTAATCTCGTGACTATCGCTCCGGGTTTCTGTTGTTGCTTCATCT
>JAUWSG010000116.1 GCA_030610155.1 Gammaproteobacteria bacterium | reverse complement strand
GAAAACTGGGCGTACCGGGCGAAAACCAGAATAAAGTGATCTATTCCCTTTCAGACCCTGCTGAATTCGTAGGTAAACACGTCCTTGTCGTGGGCGGCGGTAACAGCGCATTGGAAGCAGCCTATAGTATCTCCAATGAAAAAGACTCAACGGTCACCATCTCCTACAGAAGTAAAACTTTTTCGCGCGCAGCAGAGAAAAATCAGAACGAAATAAAGGAAGCCGAAGCGGCAGGTCGTATGAATGTCTTGATGGAGACGACCGTTAATGAGATCAAGGAAAATAGCGTATTAATAAATCAAGGTGACAAAGTAATAGAAATCCCGAACGATTCCGTCATCGTCTGTGCGGGCGGTATTCTACCAACGCCTATGCTGAAGAAAGTCGGCATTGAAGTCGAAACCAAATTCGGTGCACCTTAAATAGTAAAGGCGAAATGCTGTAGTTATAGAGCTATAGTTATAAAGCTGTAGTTATAAAGCTGTAGTTATAAAACGATAGACATAAAAAAGCCCGGGTACCACCTGAAAACAGTACCCGGGCTTTACACATCACGACCTACCCTTACGCACTTATCCAATAGATTAAAACGCATCCGGGTCCTTTACTTTTTCACGTTTTATTACCATAAAGAACCCGAATATCGGTGCAATAATTATCAGGCTTACCAGGCCATACCAAAGCATCGAGGATTTTTTCAGGTTTTCAATAGAAAGATTAGCCATCAGCTCATCTGACTTACTGGCAGTGTCAGATGCCCCGCTTGCCTTTAGCGGTTGAGCAGGTTTTTTACTCGTGGTTTTTTTAATCGGAGGCTTCACGCTCCCGGTAGAAATCGGGCGACCCGTGCCAACCAGGCCCAACCTTTTAATTGCGGCTTTATGACCACTTTTTGCTGCAACTGCATACAATCTTTTCGCAAGACCAAGGTTCATCGCAACACCTCGTCCGAATTCATATAAATAGCCGAGCCGAAAACTCGCATCTGCAGAACCCTGCAAGGCAAATTTCTGTAACCACCATACGGCAATAGATTCCTGATTATCTACCAGTTTACCCGCCGTGGTTCGCTCAAGAAATTTGTTCGATTTTTTATGGCCATTTTTAGCTGCGGATGTCAGGTAACGACTTGCTAATTCTTCGTCCTGTTGGACAAAAATACCATTTGCATACCACATCCCAAGATTATATTGCGCCTCAGAATGCCCCTGCTCTGCGGCAAGCGTATACCAATCTACCGCTTCTGCGAGAGATTTCTTGACGCGCTGACCATATTCATAGAACTGACCAAGCATGAATTGCGCTTCCGGTAAACCACGCTCAGCCTTAACCTGGTACCAACGAAGCGTCTTTTCACCGCCAGCACCCAGGAGTTCATCATCACTAATAATATTCTGGCTGGTTGCAGATTTAATACCTTGAATCTTCGCAAGACGTTGTTTTTTCTTTGCCTCTTCCTTATCAGCCTTTTTCTGCGCTGTATTCACCGCATTTAAGATAATAGCTTCAGCTTTCTTTTCATTTTTAATGGAAGTCTGGCGAACTTTATTGATGATTTTTTTCAGATCAATATTTATTCTAATAACATCTTCTGCTTCCAGCAGCTCTTCTTTGATGATACTTGCCAACTCATGATCATCTTTTGCCGCAAGCTTTAGCCATTTCTCGCCTTGTATTTCACTTCTTTTCACACCTGCACCGACCAGATACATCATACCCAGGCGAAAACGTGCTTTCAAAATACCTTTCTTGGCCGCTTTTTCATACCAGCGTGCAGCTTCACCTTCATCGACCGGTGTGCTCCAGCCAGTTTCATGCATGAAGCCGAGATTGTATTGCGCATCAGGATCACCTTCTTCTGCCAGGTCCTGATACCATTGCGTCGCAACAGATTCTGAGCCTGCTGCAGTTATTGTGCTTTGACGTAAATTTTTCAAACGACGTTTTGATGCTCGATGGCCTTGCGCAGCCGCAAGACGATACCACTTCAAGGCTTTACGGGAACTCGTATCGACGCCATAACCTTTTTCATACATAATACCCAGTCGATATTGCGCCTCAGCTTCCCCGTCCGATGCCCAGGGCTTTAGCCACGTGAATGCATCGCCATATTCTTCAAATTCATACGCCTCTATCGCTTTTTCCAGGCTTGCTGCTGAACAAACACCGCCCACAACTAACAATAATGAAAAATGTGCCGCTAAAATTAACTTCTTAAACAATTTTGCCCAAACTCCTCTTTTATCCCGGTGACATCTCTATTTAAATCGGCGTAAATAGTACAGACTTAAGGAAACGCTGATATGATCCCTTATAATTGATAATGAATCCAACAATTTGAAACCAATAAGTAAATTTCATTTATTCCATATTGGAGTTAAACTACAATAAATGTTGTTAAATATCGTTAGACCTCAAATGATTAAAAAATTCACACGCATTATATCACCTGTATTGTTACGACAATATTCATTAAACACCTGTTTAGTGGTATTTTTTATCCTGGCCGGAGTCGCCCTGCAAACCCGGGCTGCCGCCAGCACCGCGGTCAGTTCATCAACCTTAAGTCAGATTAGCTCGCCCAGTATCAGTATTCTCACAGCCGCTGCCGCCACGGCAAGCAAAATCAAGCCATTCTATAAATGGACACCTCTGATGCTGGCCGCCTGGAACGGTAATAAAACAAAAGTCAGGGAGCTGTCGCTCACACCCAAAGCCGTAAATGAAAAAGATGAAGACGGCCGAACAGCATTAACTTACGCGGCATGGAACGGCCATTCAGCGGTCGTTCAAATATTGTTGAAAAAAGGGGCCAAAATTAATGACAAGGATAAATTTGGCCATACTGCACTCATTCGCGCTATTCTCAGCGGTTATGTCGACACAAGCAAACTACTGGTTTCACGTCGGGCAAGCGTAAACATCAAAGACAATAAAGACCTCACGCCATTAATGTGGAGTGCGATTGAAGGCAGGACTAATATCGTCCCTATACTTCTTTCAGCAGGCGCCAAAATTAACGCTATTGATAAAAATGGTATGTCTGCCCTTATGTTGGCAAGCAAAGGCAGCCATACGTCCACCACATGGAAATTATTAAAAAGTGGAGCCAACCCCAACGCAAGGGATAAATATAAACGCAGTACGTTGTGGTATGCATCAACTAATGGGAATAACAATATAGTTAAACTACTGATCTCACAAAATGCCAATATCTCGATACAGGATAATACGGGCCAAACGCCTTTAATGAGAGCCGCACTGAATAATCATTCGAGTGTTGTTGAATTGCTATTGAGAGCAAATGCCAAAGTGGACATAAAAAGTGAATCAGGCAATACCGCATTACAATTAGCCGCGGCAAATGGTCACGTTAAAATTGTAAAAATATTGTATGATGCGGGTACGAATGTGAATAACCAGAACAAGGTCGGCAGTACGGCAATAATGACCGCCATTGAGCGAGGGCAGGTCAATGCAGTCAAGTTTCTACTCGATACCAATGCCAAAATGTCATTAAAAAACAATACAGGTGATACTGCATTCGATATCGCAAAAGCAAACAATGATCCCAAAATCCTGAACGCCCTGAAATCAGGGTCCGGGCTAAAATTCTAGATCATGGGTGATTATTGTAATTTGTTCACCGCAAAGGCGCAAAGAACGCAAAGAACGCAAAGTTTTATTAAATAGTAATTTTTTTCTTTGCGTTCTTTGCGCCTTTGCGGTGAATACGATCCTTAAAAACTAAAACGGTATGTCGTCATCAAACGCTTCAGGCACGGGTGCCGCCGGAGGTGCTGATTGAGGTGCCGCCGCTTGAGACTTGCCAGCATTACCGGCCTGACCAAACTCCGCACTGCCACCACGGCTATCTAACATTTGCAAATCATTTGCAACAATTTCTGTCGTATAACGATCGACGCCACTTTTATCCTGCCATTTGCGTGTTTGCAAGCGCCCTTCAATATAAACTTTAGATCCTTTTTTCAGATATTCACCGGCTATCTCACCTAGTCTTCCAAAAAACACAACACGGTGCCATTCAGTCTTTTCCTGTTGTTCGCCTGTTTGTTTATCTTTCCAACCTTCCGTTGTCGCAATGGTTACATTTGCGACGCCACCACCGCTTGGCATATACCGTACTTCAGGGTCTGCACCCAGGTTACCTATTAAAATTACTTTATTTACACCTCTTGCCATAATACCCTCCCGGTTACTTCTTGCTTAACAAAATATCAGACACATATCATATATAGTGCCATGGGTTTACTTACATCATGTGTCTACAGAAAATTTATTCAATGCTTCTCTGTCCATCGCATTCAGATCTACTTTCAAATACGCTATTCCATCTTCAGCAATAACAACCGCTTCTGCTACGCCGGTGATCTGAGTCAAACGCACGACTAACTGAGACACATCGGATTCATTCACTTTTCCCAGGTTAATCATGTGCGTACTTAAATAGCGCGGATTTTGCATTGTGGCAGCAAACAAAAACCATGTCGCCGCAACAAACGAACAAAACGAAAATACACCCACAAAGCTGTAATGTTCAAATACCCAGCCGCCTATCATACCACCTAAAAAGGCGCCAAAGAATTGCGAACTCGAGTAAACACCCATCGACGTCCCTTTTCGATCAGGTGGTGAAATCTTTGCCACTAATGAGGGTAAACTGGCTTCCAGCACATTAAATGCTGTAAAAAAAGCAAAAAGCACAACTATTATGGCGGTAAGTGAATCATAAAACCAGACCAGTGCGGCTTCTGACAGACAGACAACAAGCACAGCCGAGACAAATACCTGCTTCATGCGTCGCTTACTTTCAGCAACGATAATAAAAGGCACCATTGCGCCCATCGATAATAATAAAACAGGTAAATACACATACCAATGTTTTACCGACTCAAGATGAGCGTGGTCACGCAGCGCCAAAGGTAATACAACAAACGTTGCCGTTAAGATCATGTGTAAGGCAAGCACACCAAAGTCCAGTCTTAACAATTGCTTATTGCTCAAAACACTTCTGAATTGTGAAGGTACGGGTTCTGTGTCGCGGTGGAATTTTGAGACTGTCGGGCTGGGTACCCAGACTTTAACCAGCACGATCCCCAGCAACGCAAGAAAGGCCGTTATCCAGAAAATGCCGGAGACGCCAACCCATTGATTTAAAAGTGGCCCCAATATCATCGATAATGCAAATGAAAACCCGATGGTCATGCCGATCACGGCCATGGCCTTGGTGCGGTGATCTTCACGCGTCAGATCTGCCGTTAAGGCCATTAAGGCGGCTGCGATGGCACCACTGCCCTGCAATGCCCGGCCCAGAATAACGCCATAGATAGATTCAGACATTGCCGCAACCACACTGCCCACAGCAAAAATAAGCAATCCTGCATAAATGACGGGTTTGCGTCCAAAGCGATCCGATAACATGCCAAATGGAATTTGCAATACGGCCTGGGTCAGGCCATACACGCCAATCGCAATGCCGGTTAATACCGGCGTCGCACCCGTGAATTGATCAGCATATAACACAAATACAGGCAGGATCATGAATAAGCCGAGCATTCGCATGGCATATATACTGGCTAATGATAACGCTGCACGTTTTTCGAACGCTGTCATGCTATCTTGTACGATCGTCTTTCTTTTCACCATAATTTAATACAACCAGATATCACGACGAGTTTCCTTTGCGTCAACACCGTAAAACGCCGTATATTAACAGTTTCACTTCGCAACGGAAAAATATATGGATCTGATCAGACTTAGAGGCGTACGTACCCATAATTTAAAGGATATCGATCTGGATATCCCCAGAGATAAGCTGGTAGTTATTACCGGCCTTTCTGGCTCGGGTAAGTCATCACTGGCTTTTGATACCATATATGCAGAAGGACAACGCCGATATGTCGAATCTTTGTCCAGTTATGCCCGCCAGTTTCTATCCGTGATGGAAAAACCCGATGTGGACCATATTGAAGGTCTGTCCCCGGCCATTTCAATTGAACAAAAATCCACCTCTCATAACCCGCGCTCCACCGTGGGTACCATCACCGAAATTTATGATTATTTGAGATTATTATTCGCCCGTGCGGGTGAACCTCGTTGTCCTGATCACAATTTACAACTGGATGCACAAACCGTCAGTCAAATGGTGGATCATGTACTGGCCCTGCCCGAAGGCACAAAGCTGATGCTACTCGCCCCTGTTATACAGGAACGCAAAGGAGAGCATAGCGGGCTAATTAATGAGTTGCGGTCCCAGGGGTTTATCCGTGTGCGCATCGATGGTGAAATTATCGAGCTCGACGAAGCACCCAGCCTGGACCCTAGAAAAAAACATAACATCGAGGTCGTTGTTGATCGTTTTAAAATCAGATCCGATTTACAACAAAGGCTTGCTGATTCTTTTGAAACAACATTAAATCTTGCCGAAGGCAAAGCACTAATAAGCTTTATGGACACAGACCAGGCCGATATTATATTTTCCGCCCGGTTTGCCTGCCCAAGTTGTGGTTATAGTATCGCCGAGCTGGAGCCACGCCTGTTTTCGTTTAACAACCCTGCTGGCGCATGTCCGGATTGCGATGGACTGGGTATAAAAGATTTTTTTGATCCGAAGCGCATTATTCCCAACCCGGAACTTAGTTTGCCCGGTGGCGCATTACGGGGCTGGGACAGGCGTAATGCATATTACTTTCAATTACTCACCTCTTTATCAATGCATTATGAATTCGAACTGGATTCTCCATTCAAGGACATTGATAAAGAGGTACAGAACATTATTCTTTATGGCAGCGGAGAGGAAGAAATAGAATTTACCTACCTGGGCGATCATAAAAAAAATGTCACCCGCATGCACCCTTTCGAAGGTGTGATACCCAATATGGAACGCCGTTATCGCGAAACTGAATCAAATATAGTCAGGGAAGAATTGGCAAAATTTATTAACTCACAAACCTGCCCTGCCTGTCACGGTACACGTTTATCCACTGCTGCACGACATGTCTTCATTGATAAGCATTCATTACCGGACGTCACTTCCATGCCCATTGGCAAGACACAAGCTTTATTTTCCGACTTAACTTTGCCTGGGCGACGTGGCCAAATTGCTGAAAAAATTGTGAATGAAATAAGCCAGCGACTTAATTTTCTGGTTAATGTTGGCCTGGACTACCTCACACTGGACCGAAAAGCGGGTTCACTTTCGGGTGGTGAAGCGCAGCGCATTCGGTTGGCCAGCCAGATCGGGGCCGGTCTGGTTGGCGTGATGTATGTACTGGACGAACCGTCAATTGGCTTGCATCAACGAGATAACCAGCGACTTCTCGATACGCTGATCTATCTACGTGATATTGGTAATACAGTCATCGTTGTTGAACATGACGAAGAGGCCATATTATGTGCCGATCATGTCATTGATATTGGTCCCGGTGCTGGCGTGCATGGCGGACGCATTGTCGCGCAAGGTACACCTGCGGAAATATTGAAAAACTCTGCATCACTTACCGGCCAATATCTCTCCGGCATTAAGAGTATAAGTATACCGGCCAAACGCACACCGCCTGATAAAAAGAAAATGCTTCATTTAAATGGTGCAAATGGCAATAACCTGAAAAATATCGACGTTAGCTTCCCTATTGGTTTGATGACGGCCATTACAGGTGTCTCCGGCTCTGGTAAATCTACACTGATTAACGACACCTTATACCGCATTGCCGCCATGGAACTCAACAATGCCAGTACTGAAGCCGCCCCCTACAAATCAATAACGGGACTGGAGCTGATCGACAGTGTTATTGATATTGATCAAAGCCCGATTGGTCGTACCCCGCGCTCTAACCCGGCAACTTACACAGGATTGTTTACACCAATACGCGAATTATTCGCGGGCACACCGGAAGCGCGTGCGCGTGGTTATTCGCCTGGCCGTTTCAGCTTTAATATCAAAGGTGGCCGATGCGAAACCTGCCAGGGTGATGGTCTGATCAAGGTTGAGATGCACTTTTTGCCAGATGTTTATGTTCCTTGCGATGTGTGCAAAAGCAAACGCTATAATCGTGAAACATTGGAAATCAGATATAAAAGCAAAACGATCCATGACGTTCTAAATATGACCATTGAAGATGCCCGACGCTTTTTTGATGCTGTCCCCGCCATCGCCAGACGATTACAAACCCTACTGGATGTCGGGCTCAGTTATATCAAACTTGGTCAAAGCGCGACAACATTATCCGGTGGTGAAGCACAAAGAGTAAAACTCTCTCGCGAACTTTCCAAACGTGACACCGGCAAAACACTTTATATCCTGGATGAACCCACAACAGGTTTGCATTTTCATGACATTGAACAATTGTTGCATGTACTCGATCATTTACGTGACCGGGGCAATACCATACTCATTATTGAACACAATCTTGATGTAATTAAAACGGCCGACTGGATTATTGATCTGGGCCCTGAAGGCGGTGACAAAGGCGGAACGATTGTTACGACGGGTACACCGGAGGATATTATGACCCATACAGAATCACACACAGGCCAATATCTGAAACCAGTAATAGAACGTCATGCTGAAAAGAAACAGTCCGCCGTATAAACAAAAATCTATTTTCGAATTCACTCTCTTGAATAATATATGAATTTCGAATAACGAACTTACCTTTAATACCCTAATCCTTTAGGGTTGATTGATATTTATTCAAACACTAATCGAAATGGCCGCTTAAATAGTTATGTTAAAAAACAACTGCAAATATTTAAATTTGTTAATGTTAAAATATGTGAACCACATCACACCGATGGGTTCTCACTGGCACTAGTATTCTCCTGAAATAAACATGGATTAATACATAGGGAATTGTTTACAAATTAAATGATGGGATTGGGGCATGTATCCGGCAAAGCGTTTTTTTAAACCGCTCTTTGCATTTCTTTTTTTCTACCAAAAAGTACATATAGCATCTGTCAGATGTAATTAACTTGTACTAACACGATTGTTAGCTGTCTGATTAATAACTGATTGAATAATTAATCGGAAAAACTGTTAGCTCTTGTTTTTTGATTGACGGGTCATATAACCTTTACCGGGGTAGATAAATGAAGTTTTTTGCGCAAACAAAGTTTGCTGTGCTTTTACTGTTGATCATAAGCATGATCAGCGCATGCTCAGGTGGATCCGGTTCTGGTTCCGCTATCGATTCACAAAGCAATCAACCCGTCTCAATCATTTCTCAAAACCAGGGCTTTCTTGGCGCAACGGTTCTACTGGATGGTAGTAATAGCAGGGACCCTGATGGCAATTCATTAAGCTATAAATGGTCTTTCGCTTCCCTGCCTGATAACAGTCAGGCGGTGATTGAAAATGCAAATAGCCTCTATGCTCGCTTTACTCCAG